>JAGWRH010000016.1 GCA_028876695.1 Acidobacteriota bacterium
CAAACGGCTGCGACCGCGCGTGCCTGAACGGCTTCGTGGATAAATTCCTGGCGGCGCTGCAGGCGCACGATCCTTCGAAGCTGCCGCACTCAGCAAACCTGCGGTATTCGGAAAACAACGTGATGCTGAAGCTCGGCGATGGGCTGTGGGCAACGGCCGATGGAGTTGGAGCGTACAAGATTTATATCGACGATCCGACAACCGGCGAGGTGGGCTACTACGGCGTGATCGACGAAAATCACACGCCGGATATTCTGGGGGCGCGGCTAAAGGTGGTGAACCGCCAGGTGACCGAAATCGAAGTGCTCGTCGCGCGGCCACAAAGCGCGAAGGGCCCTTTTGCGGCAGAGGGGCTGAAGGAGAAGCCGATCTTTAACGAAGACGTTCCGCCGGGCGAGCGGCTCCCGCGCGCGAAAATGATCGCGCTCGCGAACGGGTACTTCGACACGATCCAGAAGAATACCGGAAAGATCTATACGTCGTTTGCACCGGATTGCCAGCGCGTCGAGAACGGAATGATCACGGCGAACAACCCGAATGCTCAGGGCGTGCCGCATATGGGGTGCGAAGCGCAATTGAAGACCGGTTTGCTGCGCTTTGTGACGCGCTGCCGCGACCGGCGCTTCGTGGTGGTGGACCAGCAAAAGGGACTGGTGCTGATGAACGGCTTCTTCGATCACGCCGGCACGGACGATACGTTCAAGCTGGTCGATGGAACGACGTACCAGGTGAAGCCGCCGTTTGACCGGCCGTTCTCGTTCGTGATGTTCGAGCTGTTCAAGATCGATCGCGCGCAGCTACGGCAGATTGAAGCGGTGATTGTCACGGTGCCGTATCACATGCCGACGCCGTGGAAATAAGCGCGCTAGCGGGCGGGCGGCAAGGCGTGAAACATCATTAGGCCGATGAGGCTCGCGGCCAGCGCGCCGCAGATCGCGAGCACGATCACCCAAAGCGCGCGCCGCCATTCGCGCCGGCTTTCTTCGAGAGATTTTTCCATATCCGCCCTAGATGCGACATTTCACTCTAATGCCGCGCCGGGACAGATTCCATCGATTTTTTCCGAAAGAATAAGGGCGCCGCTCGGACTGGCGGACGCTGGGCTGGCAGCAACTCGCTCGATGGGCGGCGGTGGTGTGTGGCGTTGGCAATAGCCATGCCGATCAAACTGGCAATCAGGGTTACCAGGATTGCCAAATAGAGCACCCGGAACGCCTTTCGACTGGGGAAGGATTTCCGCCTCGGATCGTCATTAGCCACGAGACACCGTCTCGGCTGTGTGCATTCGGCAGGTAAATGATTTTGCGCCAGATACGACTTTCCGTTTGTTGCGGAGCAGAGTATTTTTGACGCTGCGGAATGCGACTGGATTGCAGTCGAGCCCGCGCGAAAGCCGATTACCGAGGAGTTGAGCTTGGAACCCACACCTGAAGGCGCGCCACCGCCCGCTCCGCGCGGTCCGCAGGGACCGCTGCGGGAACACCGCATGACCTCCATTTTTTTTGGACCCCACGGACTGCGCGTCGGGTGGCGGCTGGCAATCGCGGTATCGCTGTGGGTGCTGTTTTCGACCGTATTGTCGGCCGCGATTATTTGGATTCCCGCAGTTCGCGCGATACTCGGCCACCGTATAAGTCCGGTAGTCATCACTCCGGCGTTCGTCTTGCTGGGCGACGGCATCACCGCAGCAGCGGCGCTGCTCACGGCCTGGGTGATGACGCGAATCGAAAGACGGAGCTTTGCCGATTACGGCCTGCCGGGACGACAGGCGTTCGGAAAGCGGTTCTGGACGGGCAGCATCTATGGATTCGCAATGATCAGCCTGCTGATGGGATTGACCGCCGCGCTGCATGGATTTTCCGTCGACGGCGCCGATCTCCACGGCCCTGCAGCGATTCGCTACGCGCTGTTGTACTCCGTCGGATTTTTCGCCGTGGCCGTGTTCGAGGAATTTTCGTTTCGAGGGTACCTACAATCCACGTTGCAATTGGCGACAGGGTTTTGGCCCGCCGCCGTGATTCTGGCGATTGTTTTCGGAGCAGTCCATCTGAACAATCCGGGCGAGAATCTCTACGGCGCCCTAATGGCCGGCTGTTTCGGGTTATTGGCTGCTTTCACACTCCTGCGGACCGGGAGCATCTGGTTCGCCATCGGCCTGCACACCTTTTGGGATTGGGGCGAGACATACTTTTACGCGGTGCGGGACAGCGGCATACCGGCTACCGGCCATTTGTTGCGATCCGATTTTCACGGCCCCGCATGGCTCACCGGCGGGTCGGTTGGCCCGGAGGGAAGCGCCATCGTGTTCGTCGTGCTGGCGGTCGCAGCGGCCGGCATTCACTGCCTGCTGCCCGCGCGCAGCGCTTCATCGTGATTTATCCTCTCGCTGGAATCCTTTTGGAAGTTTCAGGCATCTAGTTTGCGGTGCCGGACGCGAAGCGACGGGTGCCGGACGCGAAGCGAGGGGCGCCGGACGCAAGCGAGGGGCGCCGGACGCAAGCGATGCGCTATCTGCCACACCCGGTACCAATTTGACAAGACCGGGTTCGTTCGCTAAAATAACCCGATTTTAGTGAGGGTTTTGCCCTCGCCTAGGATCTGAGTCATGGATAAGAAGCGTCTCGATTATTACAAAAAGAAATTGCAGGCCCGGCGCGATGAATTGGTCCGCGCCATCGCCCGCACCGAGCAAGAAGGACGGGAAGCGGACGAAGATCCCACGGTGGATCTGGCCGACAAGGCTGCGAACTCGTACACCAAAGAGTTCCTCTTCGGGCAGACACACAACGATCGCGCGCTCTTACAATTGGTTGATGATGCGCTGCGGCGGATCAAGGACGAGTCCTTCGGCCAGTGCGTTTCGTGCGAAGAGGAATTGCAGCAGAAGAGGCTCGAGGCCGTGCCCTGGACGCGCTATTGCATCAATTGCCAGGAAAAGCAGGAGCGCGGCCAGCTGTAACTTTCATTCGGGAAATTTCGTAGAATCACGCCTATCTCGTACGGCGGCCGAATGGGTTTCATGTCCTTATCCGGCCGCGCGCATTCGGATAACCAACGTACCGATCTAAAAACGGGCATGGGCAGTGGCCCTAGCCGGCCCGCGGCGAGAGTGTGGCACGCCTCGTTCCACTCGTTACATTCAATGTTTCTAGCGGCTCGCCCGGGAAGCTCGATGCGCCCGAGAATCCGATGCTTCAAAACGTCAGTTCTTCGGCTTCCGTAGAACTACGGTAAACGCCTGAGATTTTTACGATCTTCCCAGCATTTTCGAATTGCTGTAGCGTTTCGCACGAACTGCGGAGCGATCGGCAGGCATGATCCTAAGAAGCGCCATCGATTCGCTGGCCTCGGTGCTGTTTTCCGCGCCGTGCCTGATCTGCGGGCAAACTCTGGCGAACGCAAGCCGCATTCCCATCTGCGGGCTGTGCCTCAGTGAATTCGAGCGGATCGCGGATCCCCTATGCGCTTGCTGCGGGCGGCCTCTGGTCGCGCCTTCCCCGGCGGCGCCCGGAGCCGAGGCGCCAGCGGAGCAGCGAACAGAACTTGTGTGCCGGCTTTGCCGCGCGAGCTTCTACGCGTTCGACCGCGCCCGCAGTTTTGCGATTTACAATCGCGCGCTCTCCGAAGCCATTCTGCTGCTGAAATACGAGCAGGTCACTTCGCTCGCCGATTGGTTTGGCGCGCGGCTCGCGCAGATGGCTATCGATGCCGCACCGGCGTGGAAGGTTGGTGTGATTGTCCCGGTTCCGCTGCATCGTGACCGTCGCCGCGAACGCGGCTACAACCAGGCGGAGCTGATCGCCAGATCCGTGGCGCGCCGGCTGAAGCTCCGGCTCGATTCGGAGCTGCTGGTTCGCATCAAGCCGCGTCCGCCGCAGCTGGTGCTTTCTCGCGCCGAGCACTGGAAATCCGTGCGTGGCGCCTACGATACGCGCGAGGGGATGAAGATTGACAATACGCGTGTGCTGCTGGTAGATGATGTATTTACGACCGGCGCGACGCTTGACGCTTGTTCCCGGGCGCTGAAGAAAGCGGGCGCGTCGAAAGTTTTCGGACTGACGGTTGGGCGGGTTCGCTCCGGTACAGCCGCGGCAATCACCATGCCGGCCGGTGAAGAAAATCCGGCAACCAAGCTGAATCGCAAGCGCATCTATAAGCGGTAAGGAGATTTGTATCGAAGCGTGACGGCGCATGGACCATCGGCACAAGACCGGTTTGCGGCCTCGACCTAACCTCTCGATCGCGGGAACGGCCGATGCCGCTGCGCAAAGTCCCGCTGATCCGCCTGGCAGTAGCCGCCGTTCCATCATGCAAGCACCGGTGCTGGTGCTGAACGCCACATTCGAGCCAATCAACGTCACCGCGGTCCGGCGCGCTTTGGTATTGATGCTGAAGGGCGTGGCGCAGGCCGAAGAAACGAATCACGGCGAAGTTCATTCCACATCGAAATCCGTGGCTGTCCCGTCGGTGATCCGGCTGCTGAGTTACCGGCATATTCCCCAGCAGAGCCGGGCGCTTTCCAGAAAAAATATTTTGCTGCGCGACCGCAATACGTGCCAATTCTGCGGAAAACTTTTCCCCGCTTCGGAACTGACGCTGGATCACGTGATGCCGCGCTCGCGCGGAGGCCGCTCGACGTGGGAAAACCTGGTGGCCTGCTGCTACACGTGCAACAACCGCAAGGGCGATCGCACGCCGGAGGAAGCAGGGATTCAACTGCAACGGCGGCCGCGGCCCTTCACTTTGCACACGTCGCGGCAGCTGATGCGCCTGATGGGACACCGCGACGAAAAGTGGCGCAAATATCTTTTCTACTGATTGCGCCGCTGCAACCTTTTCGGAATATCGGCGTCTAACCTATCAAACACTTCTAGGACACACCCCGGGGAAGCCGGCCAGTTACGCTGGTCAGCTTCCCTTCCTTAATTTCCGCGCGGTGCACACACGAGATTCGGCGAGGGCGGAACGATTTCACACGGTTATTGGCGAAATATAACCTTCAGCCCGCGCCGCCAATTCTCATTCAGGCCGATGCGCGTGATGCAAATCTCCGGGGAGAGATAGCGCAGCAGAGTGTCCGTGGTGGGATGGAACCGAAGCGCCGGGGCGACCAGCCACACGAACGGCGGCTGCGGATCAAGCGTCACGCCGGTGAAATAGCCGAAGCGCTCAAAGTCTCGCTCCCGCTGATGCCTCCGAACGCGAAGCCAATAATCGACCGCCTGCAACGGCAACTGAATATCTTCGGATGCCTTCAGCTCGATGACCACCAGGCGGCCGCGGCGCGTCACTGCCAAAACGTCGAGAATGCCGCGATCGCCCGCCGCTAGGGCGGGAACTTGCGAATACAGGTGCCTGGGATCGAGCACCGCGTCCAGCCGCGTGCAGTCTTCCAGGACAAGCGATTCCAGCCAACGCTCGGGAGCCGCGCGATAAAGGACGCGGTTTTTTTCGCTTGCGAGTGGCGACCTTTCCAGATCCAGTTTCGCGATCAGCCGCTCCAGGAGCGGTTCCTTCGCTGACGTTAAATGCCGCTGCGAATCCGACAGACCGAACCTCAGCCCTTCATTCGAAGACCAGCGGACAAATTCGAGACCGCGAAAGCAGAACGCCGCTTCTTTCGCTCCAGCCAGCAGGCGAATACGGACGGCACCGCTCGAATCGTTCAGCGTGCGAGCGAGACAGGGGACCTGCGCGGCCGCGTCGCGCGCCGC
>JAGWRH010000221.1 GCA_028876695.1 Acidobacteriota bacterium
ATCGGTGGCGGCGCATTTCGTGGCCGATTTGACCGCTGGATACTGGTCGCCGTCGAGCGTGCGTTCGCTGGCCCGACAAGATCAGCCTGGCAGTGGATGCCGGGGCGAGTAGGATCCATCTTGGGCGTTGCTACTACGTATGTAGATGATATTTTGATTTCCGACTCTCAAATTACCGATGTTCTGAGCGACTACGGCGTTCGACCGTCCACCGCACAATGTGCGCGGGTCAGAGCCTACATCTCTCTGCTACTGCGCTGGAATCGCTCGATCTCTCTGACTTCCGTTACGGACGAGCTGGAGATATTGAAATTCCACTTTGGCGAGAGCGTCTTCGCGCTATCGGTGATCGAAGGCATCGATGGTCGGCTCGCCGACGTTGGAGCTGGTGCCGGGTTTCCAGGTCTGCCGATCAGGATCTTCCGGGAAGCCCTACAGCTAACTTTGATTGAACCCAACGCGAAAAAGGCGGCGTTCCTGTCCGAGGTCGTCCGCGAGCTTTCTCTGGATGGGGTCCAAGTGGTGCGCGCGCGATTTCAACAAGTCGAATCCGACTTCGGCGGCAAAGTTGACGTTGTCGCTTCGAGAGCTCTCGGTGGATACGAGGAGCTTTTACGATGGTCGGAACATGTGCTTTCTGTCGACGGGAAAATTGTTCTGTGGATCGGCGAGCGCGACGCCTCCGAAATCGTCAAAAACCGAGTGTGGAGATGGCTTCCGACGATTTCAATCCCGTTTTCGAAGCGCCGCCTGCTCCTCTACGGATCGCTTGTTCGCATGGAATCGAGCCGCGCGTAATTGAATGTTCCACGTGGAACATCGATCCGTCGCGATCCAAGAGTTTGGGCCGTACCAAAATCCAAAATCCGGGTGTTCCACGTGAAACATCTTGCATAACGAAAACGCCCTCTGCTAAATTCGCGTCCAGTTCTGGGGGATGAGCTTGGCGCGGGTAATCTCCATAGCCAACCAAAAAGGCGGCGTTGGCAAGACAACTACGGCCGTCAACCTGGGTGCCTCTCTAGCTTCAGCCGGACACAAGACCCTGATCATCGATTTTGATCCCCAAGCCAACGCCACAAGCTCCCTTGGCTTCCAACGTGACCCGACGCGCAAGACCGCCTATAACTCCGTGATCATGGGCGACCCGATCGCACGGGTTGCGATCGCTTCCAAGCCTGAAGGGCTCGACCTCGTTCCTTCGGACAAGAATCTTGTCGGAGCGGCCGTGGAAATGGTCGCCATGGAGCGCCGCGAATACTTGTTGAAAGGGGCAATTGAGGCGGTTCGCGAACGCTATTCTTACATCCTCGTTGACTGCCCGCCGACCTTGGACCTCCTCACGCTCAACGCTCTCGCCGCCAGCGACTCTGTTCTAGTGCCAATACAGTGCGAGTTTTTGGCGATTGAAGGTGTCTCGGAGCTGCTCGACACGCTGATGCGCATCCGCAGAACGATCAACCCTTCGCTTGAAGTCGAGGGCATTCTTCTAACAATGTACGATGACCGTACCACGCTTTCGAAGCAGGTTGCCGCCGACTTGCGCAGCTTCTTCGGCGGGCAGGTATTCGAAACGGTTATTCCGCGGAATGTTCGGCTCGCCGAGGCTCCCAGCCATGGCATGCCGGTGACTATCTACGACATACATAGTAGAGGGGCCGAAAGCTACATCCAACTTGCCAAGGAGGTAATCGCCAATGCCCAGAAACGCGTTGGGCAGGGGACTGAGCGCGCTAATTCGGGAACCGGAGCCGCTGCCGCAGCCGGAGCTTCCGACGGCGGATCGGCCGTTCCCAGCTCAGAGCCAAGCGGCTCAGGCTCCAGTTGAAGGCCTGCTGCACGTCGATATCGACCTGATCGATCCGAGCCCCTATCAGCCACGCACGCGATTTCGCGACGAGGCGCTTGAGGAGCTTGCTCAATCGATACGGTCGAGCGGGATCGTCCAGCCGCTGGTGGTGCGGCGGTTGGGGCATCGCTACCAGCTGATTGCCGGCGAGCGGCGCTGGCGGGCGGCCCAGCGTGCGGCCCTCAACCGAGTGCCGGCGATCGTTCGCGATGTTCCCGAAGAGCGGGCGGTTGAGATGACGCTGGTTGAAAACCTTCAGCGCGAGGACCTGAATCCGATCGAGCAGGGGCATGCATTCGAGCGCCTGATTCAGGAGTTCGCCCTCACGCAGGAAGAAGTGGCCCAGCGCACCGGCAAAGACCGCGCCACCATCGCTAACGCCGTTCGACTGCTGAAGCTCGAGCCGCAAATCCGTGATTTGATCGAGGAAGGACGCATCTCCGCCGGCCACGGCCGCGCTCTCCTTGGCATCGCCGATTCCAAAACTCGGCTGGAACTGGCGCGTCGCGCGGCTCGCGGCGGCATGACGGTGCGGCAGGTCGAACGCCTGGCGTCCCGCGCCGCTAACCCGAAGCCCGAATCGACCGCGCCGTCCGTCGATCCCAACACCAAAGCCGCACTCGAAGAGCTGCAGCGGCGCTTCGGCACGCGCGTGGTTCTGCACCCGCTGCGACCCGGCCATCCGGGGCAGTTGGCGTTTGAGTACTACAACGCCGCCGATCTGGTGCGGCTGTACGAGCACTTAATGAGAGAATGACCAGAGAACTGCGAGCGCGAAGGAGCGCACCCTAGGCAGAGTTATG
>JAGWRH010000017.1 GCA_028876695.1 Acidobacteriota bacterium
ACGATCGGCTGATGCATATTGAGTGGCGGGCGATTCGACCGGCCATTCGAATATTCGCCGTAGCCGCCATAACCTCCGCGATACGGATCCGTGCGTCCCTGGTATCCGCGCTGCGGGTAGGCTCCCGGCGCGCTATTTCCGCGGCCGGAATAGCCCGGGTTTGCGCCGCGCGGCTGCGGCGTGAAGTGTTGCCAGCCGCCCCTGCGATTCGTATCGGGCGCGCCCAATGCGGGCCCGTTCGCGCGGTTTTCATACGATGGACGCGAATTGCCAGCAGGAGCGCGATTGCCCTGAAATCCGCGGAATCCCGGATTCGCTCCGCGCGAGTTTCCAGCCTGCGGCGGAGTAAACGTGTGCCATCCGGGCCGGCTGGATGTTATCGGTCCGCGAGAATTGCCGCGATTCGCGTTCATCGCACCCGTCGAGTTGCGAACGCCAGCAGCGCCCTCTCCTGGGGTAAACGGCCGATTGCCGCGGTTGAAGCCCTGAGCACCGCTGCCGCGATTAAACCCGCCGGGGTTGGCCCGATTCCCGCCGGCAAAAAAATGCTGCGACGCGGGCGGCGCCGAACGGAACGAGCGCGGATCGGCGCTTCGACCCGTTGGGCTATAGCTCGCGCGTGCCGGTTGGACGGGCATGCGCCCTCCGACCATGCGCGCCTGATTGAATTGCGACGCGCTGATCCTCTCCTGATGCATTGAGACCGCTTGGCGGCCGAAATTGCGGCCGTTCATGGAAGAGAACCCATCGCGCACGCGATCGTTCCTGAAGGCCTCGTGAAAGTTCGAGAAGCCGCGTCCGTCGTGGCGTAGCGGAGCGAAACCGTCGCGATCGCCGCGGAATCCGCGATCCGCATCGATGAAACGATAGTCGCGGCCGTAGCGGCCCCACCACGGGTGATACCAGTCGCCTGGGCCGCAAGGCAGCCATCCGACGGTTCCAAACCCGTAGCCGAAGCCGAAACCAACGCTCCAGCCGCCGCCCCATCCGAAGAACGAAACGTAGGCGGGAGCCCAAACGGGATAATAGAAGGGGTTGTAGTACACCGGCCCCGGCCACCACGCCCAATTTCCTCCGTAGATAAACCAGCGGCCGTAGTGATACGGCGCCCAGCCCCATGGCTCGTAGGAAACCCATGTCCAGCCGTAATACGGTTCCCAAACCCAGCGGCCATCGCGATATGGCGCCCAGCCCCGGCCTTCGGACGGGATCCACACCGGCCCGTAATCGGGCACCTCGGACCACGTGCCATAGCCATCGAGGTCGCCCGATCCAGTGTAGTAGGGATCGGTCTTATGCCAGCTCTGAGCGCCCTCAATTTTGTTATCGCGACCCTGGTTCCAGTCGTCCCACGCGTCCTCGGCGGGCGCATTGGATGTTTTGTATTCGGGATTATCCGTGCCGGCGATGGTGATCAATTGCCCGGAATTGACGTGCGTGCTGCCCTGCGGCGTGGAGACGTCGGCGGAGCCTCTGCGCACGGTAATTTCCGTTTCCGCGTCGGAATTCACCAGAATGCGAAAGTCGCCGGGTCCATTCGGCTGCAGCGATGAGTTCGGAGTATCGATTTCCGGCGCGGCTTGGCCGTTGTTGAAGACGCTGTACGTGGTCAGCCCCTGGCCGATCTGCACCTGTATCTTATCGCGGCTAATTTGCGCGATTTTGGCGGTGCTGTTGGCGGAGAGGCGCAGAACGTCGGCGTAATCGAGCTGCACTTCCGCGCGGCCGTCGTTTCCCGTGCTGATGCGGTCTCCCACGGCGACCGGCGTGTTTACCACCGCGGGTACCCAGTCGCCGTTGTCGCCGCGCTGCGTGGAAACGCTTCCGGCAACGTAGCTCACGCGCGCCATTCCCGGAGCGTTCGGATCGGCGTCCGTTGGGACGCTCGACTGATCCGACGGGTTCGACTGCTGGCTCGGTTGGCCGTAATCGTCTTGGCCGCGAACCGGCAGAATTGCCAGCAAGAACGCCGCGCTCGTAATCAGAATCAGTAGCCGCTTCATACGGAGCCCTCCTGCCCGCAACTCCGGGAATCCGGGACCTAGGAACTCACAAACGACAAATGCATGGCCGGTGCCAAACCAGCGTCAAGCCCTGCTCGTAAGCTCAAGAAGAAGCAATGGTTACAAGCGGTTTATCGGGGAGGCTTAGGCGGTATCGGCGTCTGTTGGTGGATTTAACGCAAGGCCGGTGGTTTTCAGCCACCTTTCGGATTTTCGGACGCGTGGATGGATTCCGGCGCATCTTCCGGGTCTGGCACGCCCATTTTTGAGAGGCGGTAGCGGAGCGCGTTGCGCGAAAGGCCCAGCGAGCGAGCCGCTTGCGATTTATTGCCGTTGGCCCGCCGAAGCGCCTCGCGGATCATCTCCTCTTCCCATTTTTCGAGCGTCATTCCCGGAGGCAATACTGGGGCAACATTCGCTCCCGCACGCCGGGAGGGCGATTCGGAATCGAAATGAACGTCGCCGGGCTCCAGTAATTCGCCAGGCGCCAGAGTGGCCGCCCGCGTGACGATGTTTTCGAGTTCGCGGACGTTTCCCGGCCAGTGGTAATCGATCAGCTTTTGCTGCGCCTCGGTCGTGAGTTTCCGCACGGGCTGATTCGAATCGCGCGCGAATTTTTCGAGCAGGAAATTCGCCAGCGCGGGAATATCCTCCTTGTGTTCGCGCAGCGGCGGAATATCGATGGCCACCACGTTCAGCCGGTAGTACAAATCTTCGCGGAACGCGCCTTCCTCGATGGCGGCCCGCAGGTCGCGATTCGTGGCGGCGATCAGCCGCACATCCACTTTGAGCGTCTTGGTGCCGCCCAGGCGCTCGAACTCGCGGTCCTGCAGCACGCGCAGAAGCTTTACCTGCGTAGCGGGGGGAACGTCGCCGATTTCATCGAGGAACAGGGTACCCTTGTCCGCCAGCTCGAATTTTCCGGGCTTGCTGGCGGTCGCTCCGGAAAATGCGCCCTTCTCGTATCCGAAAAGCTCGCTTTCGAGCAGATTTTCCGGAATCGCGGTGCTGTTGATTTTGACGAATGGGCCGGCGGAGCGCTGGGAATGCTCATGAATGGCGCGCGCGATCAGGTCCTTGCCCACGCCGCTTTCGCCGCCAAGGAGCACCGTTGCATTGGTCGCCGCCACGCGCTCGACGAGCGCCAGCACAGCCTGCATCTTGCCGCTTTGCGCGACGACGTTCTTGTATTCGTACCGCTTGCCGAGCGCCTCTCGTAGCGCGCGGTTTTCTTCGCGAAGCTCGCGCGCGGCAAGTTCTTTCCGGATGACGAGCACGACTTCGGCCAGCGAGAACGGCTTCAGCACGTAATCCGACGCGCCCGCCTTCATCGCTTCGACCGCCGTTTCCACCGAGCCGAACGCGGTCATGATAATCACCGGCAGATTGCCATTGGTTCGCTTGAGCGCCTGAAGCAGTTCAACGCCGGTCATGCCCGGAAGCTTGAAATCCGAGAGCACCAGATCGAACGGCTCCTTGTTTGCCAGATCAAGCGCGGCTTCGGCGTTTTCCGCGCCGCGCGCGTGAAAGCCTTCGTCGGCCAGCTGCAATTCCAGCAGGCGGCGCAGCTTTGGCTCATCTTCGACAACGAGTATCGATGGTTTCCCCTGGCTCATATTCGTTGCGGCTCGCACGGAATAAAGACGCGGAATCGCGCGCCGCGCTCGGAATTCTCAAGCCGGATAAAACCGCCGTGCTCATCCAGAATTTTTACGACGATCGCGAGCCCCAGCCCCACACCGTCTTTCTTCGACGTGAAGAACGGGTTAAAAATTTGCTCGCGCAATTCCGGCGCAACACCCGGGCCGGTGTCCTCGATGACTACGGCCACGCCATTGTGGGCGTCCACAGTTTGCGCGGCGATCTCAATCTTCACGCGGGCCTCGCCGGCCGGCGCATCGCCGTCCATGGCCTGGAACGCATTCTGAATCAGATTGATGAACACACGTTCGGAGAGCTGCTCATCCACCTTGACCTCGGGCAATCTGGCCGCATATTCGCGCTCCACGCGCACGCTGGCGCGCGGATACTGATGCTGGACGGATTCGAGCGCCCGCTCAACAAGTTCGGGCACGGAATGCCGTCGCGCTTCGATGCGGACCGGCCGCGCAAAATCGAGAAATCGCGCTACCAGCGCGTTTAAACGATCGACTTCGGATGAAATATACCCGGCCAGTTCCGCCGCGAGCGGCTGCGCGTCCGTCAATTTCTGCGAAAGCATTTCCGCCGAGCCCTTGATCACGCCCAGCGGGTTGCGAATTTCGTGCGCCAGTCCTGCGGACATTTGCCCCAGCGCGGCAAGCCTCTCGGAACGGCGCGCCTCAAACTCCACGCGGCGCAGTTGCCGGTTGGTGGCCTCCAGAGTTTCGGAAAGGTCCTGGTAACGCTTCACCTGTGTGCGATTTTCGACCACGAAGCGATTGACCAGCATGGCGGCGAGGAAGAAGAACAAAATGCGGATGGCCAGGGTGGTCTCCGCATCCTCGGTCAATTCGTAAACTTTCAGGGCGGGAATGAGGTAGGAGCAGTAAGCTGCCGAGGCAAGCGTCGTCCATCCGAGCGTGGCCAGCGGTCCGAAATAGATTGCCGCGGTCACGACGGGAACAAACAAGATCGGCCAATAGCTGCTGTTGATGCTGCTCAATTCGCCGGTGTGAGCGAGCAGAATAGTGGCCAGAACGGTCTTAACAACCACGGCGACGTAGCGGCCCGCGCGAGGGTAATGCGAGAGGAGCGATCCTTCGAACAGTTGGAAAACCGCAAATCCAATTAGAATTCCTTGCTTATGGATTTCATGGATCGGCGGGAGGAAGGCCAGGCCGAGAACGAACAAAACCCAAACGACATCGATCCAATCGACCGCCGCTCGCTTGGAGTAGAGGACGCCTCCGCCACGCGCGGCGCGCGGTTCCGTCGCGGCGGCCTCTCGTTGGAGCTTCGCGCCGGTGTTCGACGAAGGCGCGGAAGAGCGCGTCTGGGCGGCATCGCTGGCGGACGCGGTCCCGACCGTTTCATCGGCGGACGCACGTCCTTCGACTGCGACCGGGGCTGTCTTTTCCGGATCCACCCCTTTGCCCATATGCAATC
The DNA here is from genome assembly GCA_028876695.1 of Acidobacteriota bacterium. GTDB lineage: Bacteria > Acidobacteriota > Terriglobia > Acidiferrales > UBA7541 > Palsa-295. The sequence goes on from JAGWRH010000017.1 coordinate 5,091, forward strand.
CAACTTAGCACGAACCGCGCGGAGCGGAATGAGCAAACATGTTTAGGTTCTTTTGACGAGCAAGGGAAGTTAGTGCGAAGCGAACGCCAGCTCGGCGTCCGCGAGGAGCGCCGCGGAGTTGGCCGCGAGAGCGCGGCGCACCGCGGAATCAAGCGCCCAACCCACGAGCAGGATTGACGGCGCGGGGACACGGGGCAGTGCGTGCAATTCAGCCAGGGTGGAGCATTCCACCGACTGTTCCGCGGAAGCGGCGCGCGATACCAGCGCGGCGGGAATATCGGCAGAGAGGCCTGCGGCGAGCAGCTCGTCGCGAAGCGCTTCGAAATCGTTGCCAGGCATATAAATGACGAGAGTCGCGTCTTCGCGAGCCAGTCCTTGCCAATCGCGCACGAGCGGACGCTTGGTTCCAGCATGATGGTTCGTGACGATCACGACGCGCGATGCCTTACGGCGATCGGTGAGCGATGCCCCGAGCGCCGCCGCGGCCGCGAGACCGGCGGTGATGCCGGGAACCACTTCCCAAGGGACTGCGGCTGCATCCAGCGCGTCAATTTCTTCCGCGAGGCGCCCGAATATGGCCGGGTCGCCGCCCTTCAGGCGAACCACGGAACTCCCGGCGCGCGCAGCCGCGATCATGCGGCTGTCGATCTCTGCCTGCGTGGCTCCGGCCACGCCGCATCGCTTTCCGACGTTCATGATTTCCGCGCGGGGGTTCGCGAGCGCAAGAATCCGCGGTGGTACGAGGTCGTCGTGCAGAATTAAATCCGCGCGCGCGAGCAGCTTCCGCGCCTTTACGGTGAGCAAATCAGGATCGCCGGGACCGGCGCCAACCAAGTAGACCTTGCCGTTTTCGATCATGGTCTGGGCACCGATTCCAGCGGCCAGCGGCTCATTCGGAAACCGCTTCGGGGACAGGCCCGGGCGCAGCGTCGCGAACCACCGCTTCCGCCGCGGCGCCCGCGAGCTGTGCGCGAAGTTCCTCGTCCGAGAAACGCGCGAAATACGCTCGGAGATTTTCTCCCCGCTCGCGCGTGGAAAGGTATGTTTTCAGCAAGCGCGCGATGGCATCCGGAACTTCGGCGGCGAAGCACCGATAGCCGACGGGCCGCGAGAGGCGCTGAAACTCTCCCACCGCGCCACCGAGCGAGAAATAGTACGCGTCCAGCATCTCTTTTCCGGATTTCAGCTTTTTGCCTTCCAGGCCGATATCGGCGATCCAATGCTGGCCGCAGGAATTGGTGCATCCCGTGACGTTGAGTTTGAGCTGCTGATCGAACTGGGGGATGCGTTCCTCGAGTTCGTCGACCAGCCAGCGGGTGTAGGCCTTCGTTTCGGTGATGGCGAGCTTGCAGAATTCCGTCCCCGTGCAGGAAATCGCGCCGCGGCGAAACGATGAACCCGCCACGGGAAGGCCTGCCGAATCCAGTTCGCGAGCGACCGTTTCGGTGTGGTTCTCGGGAATATTCACCATGACGAGGTTCTGCATGCCCGTCGTGCGGATTTCACCGCTGCCGAAGCGTTCCGCCAGATCGGCCGCCAGGCGCATCTGGTCGGGCGTGATGCGGCCGCGCAACACCGACGCTCCCACGTAGCAGAGGCCAGGCTGTTTCTGGGCGTAAATTCCCACGTGATCGCGAAACACATCGGCGGGAGCTTGCTCGTCGGCAGCGGGCTCGAGTTTGAAGCCCAGGCGGCTTTCAATCTCGGCCAGGAATTTTTCCGGCGTCCAGCCGAACCTCAAGAACAAATACTTCATCCGCGCGCGCTTGCGATGTTCGCGGAGGATATTCGCGTCACGGAAGATTTCGACGATCGAGCGCACCACGGCTACGGCATGCTCGGGGCGCACAAAACAATTCAGGCGTTCGGCAAGGAACGGCTCGGTTGCCAGTCCGCCGCCCACCCGCACGGAAAACCCGACATCGCCATGGTGATTCCCGTTCTGATTACGGCGCACCGCCGTCAGCGCAATGTCGTTGATTTCAGGATAGGAGCACCACACCGGGCAGCCGGTCATGCAGATTTTGAATTTGCGCGGAAGGTCGTAAAATTCGGTTTGCCCGCGGACGATTCTCGCGGTCTCGAGCAACAGCGGCGAAGCGTCGTAAATTTCGTCGGCTGCGACTCCGGCCAGCGGGCAGCCGGTCATGTTGCGGACGGTATCGCCGCACGCGCCCTTCGTATAAAGGCCGGCCGCGGCGAACGTATCAATGACCTCCGGAATGTTCTCGATGGTCATCCAGTGGAGCTGAATATTCTGACGGACGGTAATGTCCGCCAGCCCGCGGCAGTAGCGGCTCGAAACGTCTGCTATGGTGCGGAGTTGCGGCGCGGTCAGCAGGCCGTTGGGCAGCGCCACGCGGAGCATGAAGTACGGCGACGATTTGCCTTCGCCGCCCACGCCGCCCACCGCGCCGCGCCCGTCACCCTGCGTGTAAATCCCCCACCAGCGGAAATACAGGCTCCATTCCGGAGGAATGGAATCGCGCCCGGAGCGCGCGAAGCCGCGAATCTCGTCGAGCGCTTGCCAGGGGTTCTTCGCCTGTTTCAGGCGCTCCGTGCGCTGCGCCGCGCTTTCCTTGGAGGCCAGATTGTTGCCGTTGCTACTCACCCGTTTCTCCGATCAGTCCGGAAATAACCGCCGTAAAATAAAAAACCCGCTTGCCAGGTTTGTGCTGGCAGCGGGCTGATAAATCCGATTGGTTGATCTACCGCTATTCGGATCGCAGACCCACGCCGGCTAAGCCTGTACAACAACAGGCGCAACGAAGCTCGGCGCGCAAATAGCGATCCACGAGCTGGATTTTACCGCGGCTTCCCGCCGGGGTCAAGGCGCTGCGTGCATCGCGCTGATTCGAGGCCTCTTCGGAGCGGCCAAGGCTGCTTCGCTCTCGCGGAGCCGTACGCGGCCATCCACGTGACCCGAGGCTGGCTTCCGGCGCGTCTTCCCGCGCAACGCTAGCGCCGGGAAGTATGCTCGCGCATAATGTGCCGCTATGCGCGAATGGCTGGAATACGCCGGGGCGTGGTTGGGGATCAAAGCGCTGGGTCTGCTTCCGCGTGCGGCTGCAAGAACCATCGGCGTGTGGTTTGTCACGTTGGCTTTCGCCCTTCGCACGCCCTTGCGGCGCGCGGCCGAATTCAATCTTCGAGTCGCTTTCCCGGATTGGACGGACGCGCAGCGCCGGAAGGCGATACGCGGAATGATCCGCCAGGTCGGTTGGATGGCCGGCGAATTCTCCCAATTCCCGAAGTACACGCGCAAGAACATCCCCGGCATCGTAACCATTGAAGGCGCCGAACATTTCGATTGCGCCCGCGCCAAAGGCAAAGGCGTACTATTCCTCACTGGCCATATGAGCGCCTGGGAACTTGCGCCCTTCGCCCACGCGCTCTACGGCTATCCGCTTGATTTTCTGGTGCGCCCGGTCGCCAGCCGGCGGGTTGACGCGCTCGTGAACGCCTATCGCTGCCTTTCCGGCAATGCGCCCATCGAGAAGAACCGCGCGGCGCGCGCCATGTTGAAAATTCTGGCGCAGGGCGGCACCGTCGGAATCCTGGCGGACCATAACACGACGCTCGAAGAGGGCGTGTTCGTCGATTTTTTCGGCCTTCCGGCTTGTACCACATCCGGACTCGCCCGAATCGCGCTGCGCACCGGCGCCGCCGTGGTGCCGGGATTTCTTCGCTGGGACGACCCGAGCCGAAAATACATCCTGGGCTTCGCGTCCGCCCTCGATCTTCTGTCTTCCGGGGACGAAGATCGCGACGTCCGCGAAAATACGGCGCGCTTCACAAAAATCATCGAAGATTTCGTTCGCGCGCACCCCGATCAATGGCTTTGGGTCCATAAGCGCTGGAAAACGCGTCCGCCCGGGGAAAAGCCGATCTATCCTTTCTAGCAGGCTCGAGCAGGAGTTGTAATTCGCCCGCGCTGATCGCGCGGCGCTTTCCGAAGGAGATGCCCCATGCTTCGCACCGCCGGTGAACTCGCCAATTACCTCGGAGCGTCGCTCGTCGGAGACGCAAACGCTCGAATCGCCGGCGTCGCCGGTCTCGGTGATGCGCGCGCCGAAGATCTGATCTACGCCGCCTCGCCCAAGCATTACGATCTCGCTCAATTATCCAGCGCTCGCTGCGTGATTGCAGCGCCGGGCGCGGGTATTCCCGGCAAAACGGTGATCGAATGCGAGGATCCAAAGTTCGCGTTCGCGAAAGCCGCGGACTGGCTCCTGCCGAGGCCCGCGCGCGAAGAGGGAATTCACCGCACGGCAATCGTCGCGCCCAGCGCCGCGATCGCCGCGAGCGCATCCGTGGGACCATACGCCGTGATCGAGGACGAGGTCGAGATCGGCGCAGGCTCGACGATCGGCGCATTTGGCTTTCTCGGACGCGCAGCTCGCGTGGGAGAAAACTGCACGCTGCATCCTCGCGTCACGCTCTATGCCGGCGCTCAGATAGGGAACCGCGTCGAAATTCACTCCGGCGCGGTGATTGGCGCGGACGGATTCGGCTACGTCTTCGGCGAAGGCCGCCACTGGAAATTTCCGCAGATGGGCAGCGTGCAAATCGGAGACAACGTCGAAATTGGCGCCAACGCTGCCATCGACCGCGGCTCGCTCGACGCCACCCGCATCGGCCGCGACGTGAAAATCGACAACCTCGTGCAGATCGCCCACAACGTGCGGATCGGCGAGCACTCGATCGTCGCCGCGCAAACGGGAATCTCCGGCAGCACCACCCTCGGCGACCGCGTCATCGTCGGCGGGCAAGTCGGGATCGCCGATCACTGCAAAATCGAAGCCGGCGCCCGGCTCGGCGCGCAGGCCGGCGTGCCCAGTGGAAAGACCATCCGCGAACGCGACACGGTGTGGGGCACGCCGGCGCGTCCGCTCGCGAGATTCAAGGCGCAATATGCGTGGTATGCCCGGCTGCCGGAATTAGCGGCTCGCCTGCGAGCGCTCGAACGCGCGGTTCAGTCCGAAACCGATTAGATTGTGCCCCCCTGCGCTTCGGCGATCGCTTCGCGTGCGCGCAGCGCCTGGGCGTATGGTGCCGCGCGCAAAATCGGCTCGGCCTTTTCGGTTGACCCTGGCTGGCTTCCGCCCGATAATAACCGCCAGGAGCTCTGTAAATATCGGTAATTCCGGGAGATGGGGTCGGCCCGGGCAGCGAGAGTTCCAAAAACGCTCCGTGGATCTGCCGTTCCGAGCGTGCTTTCTTGCCAGTATCAGGACGGCGGGGTCCGTATCCCAGGCCCAACCCTCACCCAGTGTCATTGGCCCATCGCGCCGTTCGGGCGTGGGGTTGTAGTTATACCAGGCCCGTAGCAGAACGCGGTGCGAATGGGTCAGTTAGGTAGTCCGCCATTGCCGGGCAATTTTTCTGAGGAGATGATGACACCAGAGGCCAGCTTGAGCGCGGATCTCAACCACTCCCGCAATACTTCTGTGGGCGCGGGTGCTGCGGCAGCTCCGCAGAGAAACTTCTCGTTTCAACTGGAGCGCGCCGTCGAGCGCGGCGTTCGCTGGCTGCTTTCGGCGCAAAGCTCCGAAGGCTTCTGGTGGGGTGAACTCGAAGCGGACACCACGCTCGAATCCGATTACATTTTCTTCCTGCACGTCATCGGCCGCGGTCAATCCGCCAAAATTGCCAAGCTCGCCGGCTATATTCGCGCCCGTCAATTGCCCGAGGGAGGATGGAACGTTTTTCCCGGCGGTCCGCCGGAGCTGAACGCGACGGTAAAAGCGTGGGTCGCGCTGCGCATCGCCGGCGACGCGGCTGGCTCGCCGCACCTCCAGCGCGCGAAACAAAAAATTCACGAGCTGGGCGGCCTCGAATCGACGAACTCCTACGTGCGAATGTACCTGGCGATGGCCGGAGCGATCGATCCTGCCATGGCGCCGGCGATTCCGCCGGAATTGATGCTCCTGCCGTACTGGTTCCCGCTGAATATCATCGAGATGTCGTCATGGACGCGCGGCATCGTGATCCCCATGTCGATTGTGGCCGCCATGCGTCCGCATTGGCGGTTGCCGGCGGGCGTTACGGTGGACGAGCTTTTCACGCGCCCCGGCGCGAAGCCGAAATCGCTCTCCTGGGATGGGTGGCTCATCTCCTGGAAAAACGTTTTTCTCGCGCTCGATCGCGCGGTAAAGCTCTACGAGCGCACCCCGTGGAAGCCGTTTCGCCGCATGGCGCTGCAGCGTGCGCACAAGTGGATGATCGAGCGACTGGAACGCAGCGAAGGCTTGGCCACGATTTTCCCGGCGATGACCAATTCGATCTTCGCGCTGCTGGCCGAGGGCGGCGATACCACCGATCCGCTCATCAGCCGCGAGCTTCACTACCTCGAAAGCTACGAAATCGAAGCGCCAGACGGTCTGCGTATTCAGCCGTGCATCTCCCCTGTGTGGGACACCGCCATCGCCATGGTCGCGCTCGAAGAAGCGGGAGTCGATCCCGCGGATCCAGCGCTGGTGAAAGCCGCGGCGTGGCTGCTCGATAACCAAATCCTCGGCCCGGGCGATTGGCAGGTGAAAAATCGCAAAGCCGAGCCGGGGGGCTGGGCCTTCGAGTTTCTGAACGATTGGTATCCGGATGTGGACGACACCGCTTTCGTCCTAATGGCCCTCCGGCCCGTGGCTGACGGCGATCCGGATCGCATGCGCGCCGCGATCCGCCGCGGACTCGCCTGGCTTCTCAGTATGCAAAATTCCGACGGGGGCTGGGGCGCATTCGATCACCAGAACGATCGCCAGTTCCTGAACAACATCCCGTTCGCCGATCACAATGCCATGCTCGATCCCTCCACTTCGGACGTAACCGCTCGCGCCCTCGAATGCCTCGGCCTGATGGGCTGGCCCGCGGACGATCCCGCCATCGCCCGCGCCCGCGGGTTCCTGCGACGTGAGCAAACTCGCGAAGGCGCATGGTACGGGCGTTGGGGCGTGAACTATATCTACGGGACCAGCGGAGTGCTGCGCGCCTTGGAAGCGGCGGGTCTTCGATCGTCGCCGGAATCGAAGCGCGGCGGGGAGTGGCTGCGCGCAGTTCAAAACGAGGATGGCAGCTTCGGTGAATCGATTCTTTCTTACTACGATGAGTCGCTGAAGGGGCGCGGGCGGAGCACAGCCTCGCAAACCGCCTGGGGATTGATCGGATTGCTTGCGTCCGCCGGTCCAGATGATCCCGCGGCGCAGCGCGCGGCCGCATGGCTCGTGTCGCGCCAGAATGAAGACGGCAGCTGGGACGAGGATGAATTCACCGGCACGGGTTTTCCGTGCGTGTTCTATTTGAAGTATCACCTCTACCGGAATTCGTTCCCGCTCTACGCGCTCGCGCGCTACGATAACCTGCGGAAGGGCCGCGCGACTCTTGCAGGCACGCGCGTGGGAGCGGATGAGGTTCGCAAAAGTTACGGGTCCCGCCTGTAAGCATCGATGAAAGCCCTCAATCGAACACAGAGCGCGCTTCGCGCTTCCTGCGGCAAAAAGCTCCCGGTCCAGCTCCGCGGAACGCGGTCTCTGCGCCTCGCATGACCACTCTCGTCACCGGCGCGAGCGGTTTCGTGGGCAGCCATGTGGCGCGCCAACTGGTCGCCGCGGGGCATTCGGTACGGCTTCTCGTGCGCCGCGGCAGCCGTCTGGAATTCCTGGCCGACGTCGCGGCGGAGCGCGTTGAGGGCGACTTGCGCGACGCGGCTTCGGTCGCGCGCGCGATGAAAGGCGTGCACCGGGTATTTCACGTCGCCGCGGATTACCGTCTCTGGGCGCGCAATCCCGATGAGATTTACGACAGTAACGTGGGCGGCACACGCCGTCTGCTGGAAGCCGCTGCCGCCGAGCGCGTTTCCCGCATCGTATATACGAGTACCGTGGCGACGATCGCCGTGTCCCGGCCGGACGCTTCGCATGACGAGTTGCCGGACGAATCCACGCCGGCCAGCGTCGATCAGATGATCGGACACTATAAGCGCTCAAAATTCCTGGCTGAAGAAGAAGCGCGAAAAGCCGCCGCGGCGGGTCTGCCGGTGGTGATCGTTAATCCCACCACGCCCGTCGGCCCCGGCGATTGGAAGCCCACGCCGACCGGGAAAATCATTGTCGATTTTCTGAACCGCAAAATGCCCGCGTACGTGGATACGGGATTGAACCTTGTCGCCGTCGAGGATGTTGCGGCGGGGCATTTGCTCGCTGCCGAGCGCGGGCGCGTCGGCGAGCGCTATCTGCTCGGCGCCCGCAATATGACCCTGAAGCAAATTCTGGATGCGCTTGCCGCGATCGCCGGGCGCAGCGCTCCTCGCGTGCGGTTGCCCCACGCGGTTGCGCTCGCCGCGGGATACGCGGACGAATGGTTTTCGCGGCTGGTCGGGCGAGATCCGCGAATTCCCGTCGAAGGCGTGAAAATGTCGCGGCATCGGATGTTCGTCTCGACCGGCAAGGCCGAAAGGGAACTGGGATACGCGCCCGGTTCCGTCGAAGCGGCGCTCGGACGCGCCGTAAACTGGTATGAAGAACATGGCTATGCCCGCGGGCGCGCGGCGGGGAAGAACGGCGTTCGCGCGGAGGCTGCGTAGCCCGGAATGAAGATCTTGGTCACATTCGCGCTCGAAAACGAGTTCGCGCCATGGCGCGACCGGCGTCACTTTCGCGCCGAACCTCGCACCAAGACCGAAATTGCCAATACGACCATCGAAAGCCCGGAAACCTACAGCACGGTAATCGCTGGGGCCCGCGTGGAAGTGGTGCTCACCGGCGCGGGGCCAAAGCCGGCAGCGTCCGCGATTTCCCAGGCGATTCACGCGGCTCCCGATCGCATCGACTTTTGCGTATCATCGGGTCTGGCGGGAGCGCTGCGGCCTCAATACCGAATCGGCCAGGTTTTGGCCGCGCGGGAGGTGCGTTGCGGCTCGATCGAGGCAGCGGAGCGCGGCGATACACTCCCGTGCAGCGAAGCGCTGCTGTCCTTTGCCGTCGAATGCGGCGCACGGCCCGTGGAAACGTTTCATACCGCGGGGCGCGTGATCGGCAGGGCTGCCGAGAAGGAACGCCTGGGCGAGACTGCGGACGCGGTGGAGATGGAAAGCTACGTTATTATGGGTGAGGCGCGTCGTCGAGGCGTTCCGGCCATTGCCGTGCGCGCCATCAGCGATTCCGCCGATGAAGACTTGCCATTCGACATGACCGGCATCTTCACCGACGACGGCCGCATCAGCATGCCTCTGGTGCTGGCGGAGATGGCCAGGCATCCGCAGTCGATTTCCGCCGTCATGAAGCTGGGCCAATCGGCCAAGGCCGCGGCGACGGCGCTGGCGGGCTTTCTCGATCGTTACGTCGAGCGGCTGGCCTCGGCCGGCGCGGGTCTGGAAGGCAAAGTTACATCGGCTTAAGAAATCCGAGGCTCAAGAAGAGCGCAATGCACACGGTCGCACAAGTCGATTCGCAGCAGACGGCCCGCGCGCCGAAGCGTATGCGCGCCGGAGTTTACCGCGGCGAAAGCCGCGTGGTCGTCGAAGAGGTCCCAGTTCCTGAAATTGGTCCGGGCGAAATTCTATTTCGCGTTGCTGCGTGCGGCATTTGCGGCACGGACATCAAAAAAATCCAGCACGGGTTCGTCAAGCCGCCGCAGATCCTGGGCCACGAGCTGGCCGGAACGGTCGTCGAAGTCGGAGCCGGCGTCACGAAATTCAAGACCGGCGACCGCGTCGTCAGCTTCCATCACATCCCGTGCGGGAATTGCTTCTATTGCCAGCACAAGCTCTTTTCGCAATGCTCCGGATACAAGAAGACCGGCCTCACCGCGGGTTTCGATCCCAGCGGCGGAGGTTTCGCGCAATACGTCCGCGCCATGCCGTGGATTGTCGAGCGCGGCATGCTCGCGCTGCCGCCGGATGTCTCGTTTGACGAGGCGACGTTCGTCGAGCCGGTGAACACTTCCCTAAAAGCCGTGCGCAAAGCGCGCGTAGCGCCGGGCGAAACCGTTTTGGTCATCGGTCAGGGACCCATCGGAATGTTGGTTGGAATGATCGCGACGCTCGAAGGCGCGCGGGTTTACACCAGCGATCCGCTGGAACTTCGGCGCGCGGCCAGCGTGCGCTTCGGCGCCGTCGAATCGTTCGATCCGCGCGCTATCAATCTAAGCGGCGAAATGCGTGGCCGCACCGGCGGCCGCGGCGCCGATGCCGTGATCCTCGCCGCTCCCAATCCGCCGCTCGTTGCCGAGGCCCTGGCGATCTCGCGGCCCGGCGGACGCGTCCTGCTCTTCGCCCACAACGATCCCGTGCTCCAGTTGCAGTTCCCGGCGGCGGCGATTGGCGTGGAAGAGCGCGAAATCCTGGGCAGTTACAGCGCGTCCGTGGACGATCAAGCCGAATCGGCCGCGCTCGTCTTCGAGCGGCGGCTGCCCGTTCGCGATACGGTTTCGCACCGGTTTCCGCTCGAACGCATTGCCGAAGCGCTGGACTTGGCGGCGCACCCGAAGGGCGATACTCTAAAGATACTAATCATTCACGAATGAGCCGATCATCGATGCACGTTGAACCTCATACGCACCGCTCCGTTGTGGCCGATCAAGCGCCCGGCGAGATGACCGCGGCCGTGTTCCACGGTCGTGAAAACGTAAAAATCGAGCGCGTTCGCATTCCCTCAATCGGCGAGGACGATGTACTCGTCCGCGTCCACGTGGCGCTCACCTGCGGCACCGACCTGAAGGTCTGGAGGCAGGGCTTCCACGAGCGCATGATCAAACCGCCCGCCGTGTTCGGCCACGAACTCGCCGGCGTGGTCGAGGAAGTCGGCGGCGCGCTGACCGGCGTGGTCCGCAAGGGCATGCGCGTGGTGCCGGCAAATTCCGCGCCGTGCGAAACGTGCTTTTACTGCCGCAAAGGACAGCCGAACCTTTGCGAGGATCTGCTATTCAACAACGGCGCCTATGCCGAGTACATCCGCATCCCCGGCCGCATCGCTCGCCAGAACATGCTGGAGATTCCGGAGGGCGTTGCGTTCAAGGACGCCGCGCTGGTCGAGCCCATCGCCTGCGTGCTTCGCGGCATCCACGAAACCAACGTTCAGCCCGGCGACACCATCGTCGTGATCGGCTGCGGCCCGATTGGGCTGGGATTTGTTCGCATGCTTACGGTTCGCGGCGCGCGCGTGATCGCCATCGGCAAGCGGCCAAGCCAAATGGCGGCGGCCGAACGCCTCGGTGCCGTCGCTACGTTCGATGTGGCGCAATTCCAGAATCCCGTGAACCTTGTCCGCGAGCTGACCGAGAATGGACGCGGCGCCGACGCGGTGATTGAAGCCGTTGGCCGAGCTGAGACGTGGCAGTGGGCGTTCGCCATGGTGCGCAAGGGCGGCACCGTGCAGCTTTTTGGGGGATGTCCGCGCGGCACGGAAGTGAAGATCGACCCCGCCACGCTGCACTACTCAGAGGTCACGCTCAAGTCGAGCTTTCATCACACGCCGCGCTTCATTCGTGAGGCGCTCGCCGCCGTTGTGCGCGGCGAAGTTTGCGCCGCCGATTTCGTCACGGGCGAAGCGCCGCTGGCGGAGCTGCCCGGCGTGTTCCGGCGGATGAGCCATCGCAACGGCGAACTGAAGACGGCGATCATACCCTGACGCGCGCGTGCCGCGGTTGCCGTCCGGGAGAACGCGGCCGGGCCGGCGGGTCCCAGGAGGCGGCTGCCGATGCGCGAGTCAGATCGACACAGGCCGTCGATCTAAATTACGCTACGTTGCTGAAAATAAAGACACGAGTTCCGTTCAGATCGACACTGATTTGAAGCGGCGCGGAATCGACTGTGTTACTTACCCCCGAACTTGAAATCGCGCGGAATTTGCCGGCGGCGGGCTGCGGCCCGGACGAAGCGCAGCGCTATACGCGCTGGCTGGCCACGCATCACTACGAGAATTTCAACGTCGTGTCCTGGCTGCTGCCGCGCGCGCTTCACCAGCACTTCTACAACGTGTACGCCTATTGCCGCTGGTCGGACGATCTGGGCGACGAAGTGCCCGATCATGCCCGCGCGCTGGAATTGCTCGACGCATGGGAAAAGGAACTGCGGCTGATCTACGAGCCGGGCTCGGCGCCTTCGCATCCGGTGCTGATCGCGCTGCGCGAAACAATTCGCGCCAAAGACATTCCCGCGCAGCCGTTCGCGGACCTGCTGCGCGCATTCCGCCAGGATCAGACCGTTTCGCGCTACGCCACGTGGGACGACGTGCTCGACTACTGCGTCTATTCCGCAAATCCAGTCGGCAGGATCGTGTTGTACGTCTGCGGCTATCGCGATGAAGATCGCCAGCGGCTCTCGGATTACACCTGCACGGCGCTACAGCTCGCGAATTTCTGGCAGGACGTTTCGCGCGATCTGGAAAAAGGCCGCATCTATATCCCGATTTCCGCGCTCTCGAAACATGGGCTCACCGAGCGCGAAATCGTCGAGCGCAAATTTGACGGGCGCTACGTGGAACTAATGCGGGAACTCATCGCCCGCGCGCGCGGTCTTTTCGTCGCGGGGCTGCCGCTGGCGCGCATGGTCGATTCCCATCTGCGCATCGACATTGAGCTGTTCAGCCGCGGCGGAACGGCGATCCTCGATGTCATCGAAAAAGCCGGGTACAACACGCTGGAGCATCGTCCCGCGCTCTCGAAAGCGACGCAACTTCAGCTATTGATTCGCGCTTTGGCCTCGAA
>JAGWRH010000222.1 GCA_028876695.1 Acidobacteriota bacterium
CCCACGCCACGTCCGTCACCTGCCGGAATAGCCCATCCACCGGAGGCAGCGGCGGGCGCACATGTCTCAGCGGTCCGGTTCCTTCGTCGGACGCTTCCTGCTTCCTCCCCAGCACCATCGTCACGCGCCCCGTTGGATTGAACTCGATCACCATGTCCGAGCCTTTATCCGTCACCCAGATGTTGTCGTGCGCATCCACCTTCACCGTGTGCGCGTACGACCACGCGTACAAGTTATGTCCGATCTCGCGCACGTAGTTCCCGTTCGCGTCGAACTCCAGAAGTTGCGCGGCCGCCGCGCCGTACGCCGGTCCCGTGGTGTTCCCGCGCGAAAACACAAATACGTGTCCTTTCGAATTCACCGCCACGCCGGAGACTTCCCCGAAATAAATATTCGGCGGCAGCTTCAAAAAATCCGTAACCGAGCGGTACGGAATCTCCGGCGGGGTCGCGATCGGCTGCGCGGCCGCGGCGCCGCACGCCAACAACGCCACCATAACGACCGCGAAAGTCGCGCTCCTCATCGTCCCCTCCCCATTCAAAATGAAATCTCGGCCCCCGTGTATCCGAACCTTCATTTTTCGCGCTCTCGGACGGCTGTGAGTATATCGCCGCGCGCAAATCGCCACCCGCATGGCAGCCCTTGTTTCGGAATTCCGGGTTTGACTTTCGCGCTCCGCGGGCATATGTTTCGCCCGTAAGCGGAAAAAGAGCCCGTGTGATCCAGCTTTTGTGGGTCGCGGTTTCACTGCTTTGTGCGACGAGCCTCTAGCGTTGTGTGTCGCGTCACTAGGCGCCACGGTTCGCTCGTGTAAGTGACAGGGGCTGCGCGCCGCAGGCAACCCTCTGAAGCTCCGAATTGCGGTTCTCACGCTGGCTCTGAATCCGGACAAATTAGCGTATTGAGAGGTGGACCATGGCTTCGACCCCTGCCCAAAGCCCTTATTCAGGCCGGTCTGCGCTCGCTTCGCCGGTCACTCCGTCCGCGCGACCGCTGCCGCGCGCCATCCTGCGTCGCGCTAAATCGACGCTGCTTCTGCTCGCTGGCACGCTCGCCCTGACTTCGTTCGCTCTCCTCGCCCCGCTGGCCGTGCGCGCGCAATCCGATACGCCGCACATCAGCTCCGTCACTCCCACCGAAGGCAAGTGCCTGGATTCCATCACCATCTCCGGAGAAAATCTCGGCAAAGACAAAGTCGCCGCCGTCTTCCTCTCCGACGAAAAGCTCGATCACAAAGCCGTGGTCGTCGATCAGGAGAAGACCAAGATCGTGATCAAGGTGCCGAACGACTTGAAGCCCGGCGATTACAATATTTCCGTTCAGGAAGGCGGCGCCATCTACATCCAGCCGGTAATCTTCGTTGTGAAGACCTGACGGTCCGGTCCAAGTGGCGAGAGAGAATCACGAGGGACGGCTAAGGCTTCCCGGTCTGCGCCTACGCAAACCATTTCTCTTCTTGCTTGCTCTGGTCGCGCTCGCGTATGCCGCGTGCCCCTGCGCGCGAGCCTGGGGCTGCGAGGGGCACCAGATCATCGCATACATCGCCGAAGCGCATCTGAATCCTCGTGCGCGCTCGGCGGCGCTAAAAATCCTCTCTGCCAGCCCCATCGATCCGTCGCTTTCGCGCTATTGCCAACCGCGCAGCACCGATCCCTTCGTTGACGCCTCCACCTGGGCCGACGACATTCGCAGCGTCCGTCCGCAAACCGCCGCGTGGCACTTCATCGACATTCCCCGCTCCGCGCACCGTGGATCGCTCGCGCCCTATTGTCCGCCCGCCACCGGCTGCGTTGTCACCGCGCTCCAGGCGCAGCTCGCGATCCTCAAGAATCGCAAATCCTCCGCCGCCGCCCGCGCCGACGCGCTGCGCTTCATCATTCACTTCCTCGGCGACATCCACCAGCCGCTCCACAACGCAACCAACAACGACCTGGGCGGCAATTGCATTCCCGTCGAGTTTCTCGGCAAGCTGCCTAAAGAAACTGAACCGTCGCGAGAATCGTTCGATCCCAACCTCCACTGGGTCTGGGACGTCGGCATCATCAATCGTTCCGCCTACCCCGCGGTACCCGCAACCCGGCGCATTAACTTTCAGGATCGCGCGCGTGGCATCGCAGCCTACCTCGACCGAAAATATCGCGCACAAATTTCCGGCTGGGAATCCCAGCCAATCGACTTCCCCTCGTGGGCCTGGGAATCCCACTCGCTCGCTGATTCAGTCGCCTACGGCAAGCTCCCGCATCCAATTCCGATCGAGCCGCCGCGCTCCGTCAACTCTTGCGCCGATGACAACCACGTCGCGCTCCGCACGCTCCGCCTGCACGAAAATCTCGGCTACGCCTACCAGACCGGCGCCACGCCCGTCGTCGAAGCTCAGCTCGCCAAAGCCGCCGCCCGCCTCGCCGCGCTCCTGAACTCCCTCCTGCAGTAGCAAGCGCCCCCCGTCAATTCCGAAATACCCGTGCGGCGAACGAGCGCGTGCCGCTCTATCCTCCCGTCGCAAATCCCGGAAACAGCGTCATCCCGCCATCGACGAACAACGTCGTCCCCTGCACGTAATCCGAATCATCCGACGCGAGCCACACCGCCGCGCGCCCGATATCGTCCGGCTGCCCGATGCGCTGATCGGGAATCAGCGTCATCAAACTTCTGAGCGCCTGCGGCGTGTCCCACGCGCTTCGATTGATGGGCGTCTGGATCGCGCCCGGCGCGATCGCGTTCACTCGGATTTTGTGCGGCGCCAGTTCCTGTGCCATGGTCTGCATCAGCATCCGGACGCCGCCTTTGCTCGTCGCGTAATTCGCGTGCCCGGCCCACGGAATCTCCTGGTGCACCGAGCTCATGCAAATGATCTTTCCCGCCGCCTTGGACACCTCCGGCCGCGGCCCTCGCCGGATGAATTCCCGCGCCGCCTCGCGCGCGCACAAAAACTGCCCGGTTAAATTCACGGTGATCACGTGGTTCCATTTCTGCAGCGTCATTTCCGTGAACGGCGCGTCGTCCTGCAAGCCCGCATTGGCGCACAATATATCGACGGTTCCGAACGCGCGGATCGCCGCCGCGTACATCGCCTGCACCTCCGCCTCGTTCGAAACGTCCGCCCGCACCCCGATCGCCTCGCCGCCGCGTTTCTTGATGTCCTCGACGATCGCATTCGTCGCCTCTTCGTGCGCCACCCAATTGATCGCGACCTTGGCTCCCGCATCTGCGAAACATCGCGCCACCGCCTCGCCGATTCCCGAATTCGCGCCGGTCACCAGAGCCGCCTGCCCTGCCAATGGTTTCTCCCGCATCATTCCTCTCCCGCGTTATAAATTGGATTTGTTCCGCATCTGCTTCTGACTTTGATCGTGACTCTGATTTAGACTTCTGCCGTTGATTTTCGATTTTGTCTGTGTATCCGCGGGTGCCCTATGCCCGATTCTTGACCGAGGAGATTTTGCCTCTTGCGCGTTCCAAAGTCTGCTTCGCCAGTCGCGACAACCTCGCTCCTCATCCATTCTATTCCCGCCCATTCCCGCTGATGTAAACTCTCGCGTGGGCGCCCGCTCTCGATTTTCGAGTGTTGGGATTTTGTTTGCCGTGACCGGCCAAGGGCTCGTTTTCACGAGGTGAACCATGAATCCATCCGTAAACGCAGCTCAGCCGGGCGTATTTTCGAGCGCGCTCGCCTTCTGTTCCGCACTCGATGCCGCCGGCGCCATCCGCGCCAAAAAAATCTCGTCGCTCGAATTGACGCGCTACACCTTCGAGCGCATCGAGCGCCACAATCCCGCGCTCAACGCCTTCGTCTATCAGCTCAAGGATTCCGCCCTCGCCCAGGCCCGCCAAGCCGACGAAGCCCTGGCCCGCGACGAAGCCTCCGGCGTTTTCCACGGAGTTCCGATCCAGGTGAAGGAAAGTTTCGCCGTCGCCGGCCAGCCCTGCACGTGGGGCATTCGCTCTCTAAAAGACGCGCGCCCGCCCCAAAACTCCGCTGCCGTCGAACGTCTTCTGGGCGCGGGCGCAATCCTTCTCGGCGCCACCAACGTTCCCGTCAATCTCAGCGACTGGCAATCCTACAATCCGATCTACGGCGCCACGAACAATCCTTGGGATTTGAATCGCACGCCCGGTGGTTCGTCCGGAGGCGCTGCCGCCGCCATTGCCGGGGGCCTTGGCTATCTCACCGTGGGCAGTGATATTGGCGGCTCGATCCGCATTCCGTCGCATTTCTGCGGCATCTATGGACACAAGCCCACCCAAGATCTCATCAACCAGCGAGGCCATCAGCCCGGCGGCGTCCCCGGACTCGCAGGCGGTTCTACCTTGCTTGCCGTTGCCGGCCCGATGGCGCGCAGCGCCAAAGATTTGCTTGCCGCGTTGAAAGTTCTGGGCGGACCGGAAGGCGCCGAGGCCAAAGCGTGGACGTGGGAGCTTCCGCCGCCGCGCGCGCAAAAGCTCGGCGATTTCCGGATCGGCTACGTCCTCGACGACCCGTTCGCCCCTCTCGCACCCGACGTTCGCGCCGCCCTCGAAAACACTCTCGAAAACCTCCGTCGCGCAGGCGCGCGGCTAACGCCCGGATGGCCCGCCCCGGCCGGTAGCGGACGATTCGAGCCCGCGGTGATGCTCGAAACCTATCGCTACATGCTCAACGCGTTCTTCATCAGCCGCTCGCCTGAACCGGTCAAGAAGGCGCTCCGCGCTGAATTTGAAAGGGTCGCCGGACCGGCCGCCGCCGAAGCGCTGGGATCGCTTCCCTATTGGCAGGAACAGATCATGCGTCGGCTGGAATTTCGCGCTCTGTGGCAAAACTACTTCAATGAATTTGACGTCTTCCTCTCGCCGGTCGCGTTCACCGTTGCGTTTCCCCACGACCACAGCGAGCCGCAAAGCGCCCGCCGCATCGCCACCGCCGCGGGTCCGCGCAAATATTCCGAAGTGCTCAACTGGATGTTCGCCGCGTCTCTGTCGGGCTGCCCCGCCACCGTCGCTCCCGTCGGCCGCGCCGAAAGTGGCTTGCCAGTGGGAATCCAAATCATGGGCCCGATCTGGGAGGACGCAACACCGCTCGCCTTTGCCGATGCGCTCGCGCTGGAATTCGGCGGCTACTCTCCCCCGCCCGGCTTTGCCAGCTGATTCCTCACGATGTGTTACTATTGCCGCATTTCGCGCGAGGTAAACTGCATGGCTGTCAATCGGAACCGGCGGACAACCGCCCGTTTGCTCGTTCCGGCCCTCCTGTGCCTCGCATTGCTCGCATCAGCGCCGCGGCTGTCCGCGCAGTGGCCGGACTTAGGCGCAGCTGCCGCGCAACTCGGCCACGCCATCGACCATTCGAAATGCCGTACCGTCGCCGTGCTCGACCTTGCCGGCCCAGGCGATAAGGTCACGGGACTCGGTGCAGCCCTTTCAAATGGCCTAAGTACCGCAATGTCTAAGGAGGATCCGACACTTCAAGTGATCGACCGCGCCCACATCGCGGTCGCGCGGCTCGCCAACGACTACCCGCCAACCATCGTTATCGATCACGGATCCGCGATGATGTTCGGCCAAGAATTGGGCGCTGACGCAGTCATAACCGGATCAGTGTCTGTCAGCAAGGGAAAGACTCTGCATATTCAACTGGATGCGTATCGCGTTGGTGTTGATAAGGACCGCCGCATTGCCGTTCAGCACCTGACTGCTCCGATGAGTACGGACATGGCTGAAATCGCGGCCAAGCAGCTCCGCTTAGACGCCGATACACCTCCAGCCATCAAAAGTTATTTTCCTGTGAATTCACCTGGATTTACTCTGCCGCGCTGCTTATCCTGCCCGTCAGCCGCATACACTGAGCAGGCGTTGCATCGGCGCGTCCAAGGCGTTGTGAAATTGATGGCAGTCGTGAGTACGGATGGCCGCATCTCGAAGGCTGCAGTTTTGGAAGGCTTACCGGGAGGTCTGACGGCGCAAGCAATCAACGTCGCTAGGCAATGGCGGTTAACGCCGGCAAAAACGCCCGACGGCAAACCGATCGCCGCCCGTCAAATCATCGAACCGCAGTTCGAAGTCTATTGACGCTGCGTGCAATTCCGGCTTGTCGGGTTTACGCGAGTCCTCAACCATCTGTCGGCGCGCCCGAAGCGCGCAGTAGCTGCGCCGCTACATTCGGCCGGTGCGCTGCAGCGGAGGAAAGTAAATCTCCCAGAAACCGATGGCTTGTCGGGTGAACTCCACGCCCACTTTCCACTTCCCGTTTTCGCCCCCGCCGATGTTCACCACGCGACACTCCTGCTCCTGCCGCGTGTTCTTGTTCTCGATCAGCAGCGTCTGCCGCTCTTGCACCAGCGAACTCAGCAACACCAGTGCGCCATTGGCATTCAGCGATAAAGTGCGCGTCAATTCGCGGAAAGGCTCGCCCGACATGTTCTTCCCATGGACCAGCACCGGAACCGACAGCCCCAGGCGCTTGCTCCTTCGCAATCGTCTGCTCGGATTAATCTGACTCACAGGCACAGTGGATGACATGCCCCCACGATACCTGTCGCCCCGGCATCGGATAATCACCGAAAAGCGCTATTAGGCTAGTACGAAAGTCCCGACCGCGATTAATCCCGCTACCCTGCGCAATCCTCTGAGCACGCACGGGTTAGCAGAGATCCCGCCTGTGGCGGGGCCGCCCTGTTGAACCTGGCAGAAGGAATTGTGGGCAGTGCAGGCCGCGGTTCCGCGTGAAAATAGATATTGTTATCGAGCGCCTGCCTCTCCGAGCGGGGAGGGCGGCGTTACGCCCGACATATGCGAGGAATCGCCCGCACCCCTGGACTAGCGGCCCTTAACCGGCGAGATCTGCACGTGGAACCCGTCGGGGTCCACTAGATTGACGGTCGATACTCCGTCGTTTGGCTGAAAAGCGGCTTTCGCCTTGGCATCCGGCAGTTCTTCGTTGATCTTGTCCGCCAGCTGCTTCGCGGAGTTCTGATCGATATGGTCGATCGAAATCGAGAAATGACTAATCTCGCTTTTCGGCCCCGGCACCACGCTGATGTATCCGGTCGGAAAATCCAAGTGGACGCCGCTCCCGTTGTTTTTTGCCGGCCAGCCCTTCTTGACCCCGAACAGACGGTGATAGAACGCGTAGGAACGCTCCTGGTCGCCAACCACAAGACCGACGTGGTTGACGCCCAGACCGCGAACGATCGGCGCCGATTCCGTGACAGCTTCGGCCCCCAAAACCTTCGCCGGCAGAGCCAGCATCGCAAGCGCTTGCATCAGACCTCGCCGCGTCATTCGGCCGCGATCATATTGATCCAAAAGCGCGTCAATCGATTCCATCGGCGTCCCCCCCCTTAAAAATCGCCGCAGTATATCACCGCCGCGCCACCACCCATCGTTACCAATGCGGGAAGTGGTGTCCTAATTTGAGGTCAGCGCTCAGGACGCGGGTGTGTTTAGTTCCCATCAAATGGGGCGTCAGACTATGGCGGGCCGCCACCCTACGTGTTTTTGTTGTATTCGGGATGCCCAATCAGGCGCTTAATCGTCCTGTCGTGGCTCAGACTGTAGCCGAAAGTCGTCTGCCCTAGCTCGTCCGAAAACAGGTGTCTGTATCGCACCACGCCGTAAATTACGAAAAGTTTCCCTTCGGCTGGAAATTCAGCATCTTCAACTCCGATAGTCCACTCGCCGCTCCAAGGCTCTCCGTTCGCCCGGAGGTAATGTGGAATCGGGTCTTGGATGGAAATTTCCAGATTAGGCTTTTCTGGAAGCTCATCATCCCC
>JAGWRH010000223.1 GCA_028876695.1 Acidobacteriota bacterium
GCACCAGTTCCCGCGCAATCTGCTCAATCGTGGAAATCCGCTTGGCCGCTTCCCGGTCGTCAAACAGAATCGGCCGCCGCGCCCTCACAATTTGCGGCGCCACCGCGCGTCCCCAATAGCGCCATACGCGCGGCGACGACAGCACGAACGTGCCCGTCGTCTCGCCAAGACGCGCAATCAGCGAGCCAGCCCGCGAAAGCGCGCCGCTTGCGCAGCAAATGTCGTAATTTCCGGCTGAACTTCTTACCTGGATCGTTTGCATTCGCGAGGAAACTTTAGCACATGTGGATTGCGGCAGTTCCCTTCTGCTGGGCTCTCGTTCGTGTGCATTTCACCGGCTGCGAAACAAATCGCTTCACCGCAACGTATCTCATGTTCAGGAGGCGCGCGTCTCCATGCTCACATTTCTCTTGTGGTGCCTGCTGTTGGTACTGTGCTGGCCGCTCGCTTTGCTGGCGCTCGTCCTGTATCCGATCGTTTGGCTTTTCTTGCTGCCATTCCGGATTCTGGGCATCGCCGTCGAAGGCGTGCTGGACCTGCTGCGGGCCATCCTGTTCCTGCCGGCGAGGATTTTACGTGGCCCTCGCGCGCGCCGCGCATGAAACGTTCGCCTTTCTTCTGATCAGCGAAGTTCTTCCTGCAGCTCGTCCAGCGAGGCCAAAATCACGTGCCCGACAATGGCAATATTCCGCGGACTCAATTTATCGAGCGTGTCCTGCGTGGTGTGCCAGTATCCTTCTTCGGTGAAATCCTGCAAGTCGATGATGTCCACGGCCGCCGCGCCGCGCTGAATGAAGGGAATGTGATCATCCGAAGTGGCCGCTTCGCTGTTCAAGAAGATGTTTCCGTAGCCAAGCCGATCCGCCGTTTTCCACACCAAATCCGTAAGCCATTTGGTGGAACTCGATTCGCGCACGATATGGAGATTTTTCTGTCCGATCATATCCGCGAGGATCACGGCTTTTACGTTTTTCAGGTCGCCCGATAAATCCATGCGCGCCGCCAACTCGCGGCTGCCGAAAACGCTATCTGCGTCCGTCCACTGCGCCTCTCCGTTCTCCACCAGTTGCGCTTCCTCGCCATCGAGAAACGCGATCCACACCGCGTTATGACGCTTTTGCCCGCTGCACAGCAGGCTGGCCATCTCCAGCATCAATCCGGTGGAAGATCCGCTGTCTTCGGCGCCAACGAATCCCGGCAGCCGAAGCGTGTCGTAGTGCGTAAGCAGCAGAATGACTCCGGGCCCGGTGCCGGGAATCTTGGCCACGATGTTTTCCATGGCCAGCGTGCCAATTGGCGTTTGCGCGTGAAAATCGTCCACATCCACGCGACAGCCGAAGCCTTTCAGTCGATCGCGGATGTAGCTCTGCACGTTGCGAATCGCGGGCGTATCGGGAGGGTGCGGCCCAAAGCTAACGAGCTTCTCGACGTAGGAATACGCTTTGGCGCCATCGAAGCCGCCCGTTTGCAATGCGGGTGGAGCGGCATCCGCGGGCGAAATGGAGGCCGGTTTGGCATCCGCCTCGACGGTGGCCGCATTGGTCGATGTGCCGGAATTTCGCCCACCCGACCCGCAGCCCAGGCAGCTAAACATCAGCAGCGCCATCGTCGCGGCGCCGCCCGGCAAAAAACGCCCGCGGAACGACACTACGTTGCCTGCCCTTCCGCGAGCTGCCGGGCGCGCTTCTTGCGCACCACCATGTACGAGACGAGCACTCCGATGAAGTAGAGCGCCACCATCGGCGCCATGAAAATCAGCATCGTCGTCGCGTCGGGCGTGGGCGTCACAACCGCTGCAACCACCGCGATGATCAGCATCGCGTAGCGAAAATTTTTGAGCATGAACTTCGGCGTGACGATACCGAAAAGCGAAAGAATGAATACCACCACGGGCAGCTCGAAAATCACGCCGAGGCCAAGCAGTACGATCAAAATCAGTTTGAAGTATTCGTTGATATCGATCCACGGTTTGATCGGCCCGGTGTTGCTGAACTCCACCACGAACGTCAGTACTTGCGGGAGCATCACGAAATATCCGAAAGCGACGCCGCATACAAATAGAAACATCGACGAGACGATAAAACTCACCACCGCTTTTCGTTCGTGCTTGTAAAGCCCCGGTGCGACGAAAAGCCACACCTGGTAGAGCACCCAGGGCATCGCCAGGCCGATTCCCAGATACAGCCCGAAATTTATGTACAGCATTACGTAGCCGGCGGGATGCGTGAAATACAGATAAGGATCGAGGTGGTTGCGAGTCAGCGCCTCGGTCATCGGCCTGGTGACGTACGTCAGACCGGGCTTCGAAAGCGCAAGGCCCACGATCATGCCGATTCCGATGCCGATCAGCGAGTTGATCAGCCGCTTGCGCAGTTCGACCAGGTGGTCGAAAAACGACATCGAGCCGCCCGGTTCTTCCACCCGAGTCTGCCGGCTTGGGTTTTCAGGGTTTTCCGATGGCGCCATCGCTCACTCGTTCCGGGTTCTCCAATTCGCCCGCGCGTTCGCGCGCGATTTGCGCCTCGGCTTGCCGGATTAACTCTTCCGGATCTTCGGGGTACATCATGAAGTTATCGGCACTGGATTCCGTTCGGGGAGGCGTTCCCAGCGGCTGCCCGCCGCTCTCCGCTGGAGGACTTGCCGCCGCAACTGCTGCCTCATGCGGCGCGCTCGCGGGTACGATTCCTTCCGCGGTAGCGATCTGAGGCGCACCTGTATTCGCGGTTGCGCCCGACGCCGGACGCACGGAATCGATCTTTCGCTCGTTCGCTTCGCGTTCCATGTCGCGCAGGTGGCTCTCAAAAGTGCCGCGTAAATCGGAGGTCGTACGACGGAATTCCGCCATGAGTTTGCCCAAATTCCTCGCCAATTCCGGCAACTTGTCTGGGCCGAAGATGATAAGGGCCACCACGAAAATGATGATTAGATGGGGAATGCTCAACGTTCTGTACCCTGGTTGCCGCCCGTAAACTGGCGGCGGAAGCCATACTTTCGCGCTTGAATCCCTATTTCGGCATGATAGAAGAGGCCTGATGGCCTGTCAAACCGCCGCCGCGCGTTACGGCGAA
This sequence comes from Acidobacteriota bacterium, assembly GCA_028876695.1. GTDB lineage: Bacteria > Acidobacteriota > Terriglobia > Acidiferrales > UBA7541 > Palsa-295. The sequence goes on from JAGWRH010000223.1 coordinate 3,069, forward strand.
TCAAATCCCCGTACGAGGAATAGGAGTTTATAAACTTGAAGGAGTGGGGCTCTTCTGCGGATGCTCGCTCGAAGCGGCCGCGCCCAGGCGATTGCGGCGATGCTCCAGGCTGGCGCGGATGAACGCAGCGAAGAGCGGGTGCGGAGCGAGCGGCTTGGACTTGAACTCGGGGTGGAACTGGCAGCCGAGGAACCAAGGGTGGTCTGCCACCTCGACGATTTCGACGTACACGCCGTCCGGAGTCTTTCCCGTGATGCGAAATCCGGCGCGGGTTAGCGTCTCTTCATAATCGCGGTTGAATTCGTATCGATGGCGGTGGCGCTCGGAAATTTCCGTCTTCCCGTAGGCTTTAGCAGCGAAGGAGTTGGGCTCCAGCTTGCACGGCCAGGCGCCCAGCCTCATCGTGCCGCCCATCTCGTCCACGCCAAGCAGTTCGCGCAGCTTGTAAATCACGCGATGCGGCGTACCGGGATCGAATTCCGTGCTATCGGCGCGCTCGAGTCCGGAGACCTGCCGCGCATATTCGATTGTGGCGCATTGCATTCCGAGGCAGATGCCGAAGAATGGCACTTTGTGATCGCGCGCATACGTGATGGCGTGGACCATGCCCGCAATGCCGCGCTTCCCGAAGCCGCCGGGAACAAGAACGCCGTCCACGTGGTGCAGCATGCGTTCAGCAGCGGCCGGTGAATCTAGATCCTCGGCTTCGACCCACTCGATCACGACGCGCTGCCGGTTCGCAAGTCCTCCGTGCACCAGCGCTTCGCGCAAACTTTTGTAAGCGTCTTCGAGCTGAACGTACTTCCCCACCACGCCAATCCGCACTTCGCCCTGTGGATGCTCCAGCGTTTCGAGCATGGCGAGCCACGGGCTCAGGTCGCGCGGCGGCGCTTCCAAATGCAGAAGCTTAAGCAACTGCTCGTCGAGCCCTTCGGATGCGAGCGACAGCGGGACTTCATAGATGTTGGCGACATCCGTGGCGGAAATGACCGCGGATTCCGCCACGTTGCAGAAAAGCGCGATTTTGGCTTTCAGGTCCGCGCCGAGCGGACGATCGCTGCGGCAGATCAGCAGGTCCGGCTGAATTCCGATGCTCAGCAGTTCCTTGACGCTGTGCTGCGTCGGCTTGGTCTTCAATTCGCCCGCCGTCGGGATGAAGGGCACGAGCGTCAGATGCGCGAATACGACGTTTTCGGGGCCGAGCTCCAGGCGCATCTGGCGAATGGCTTCCAGAAATGGCAGCGATTCAATATCTCCGACGGTGCCGCCAATTTCCACGATTACCACGTCCACGTGGTCCGCGACTTTGCGAAACGCGGACTTGATTTCGTCGGTGACGTGCGGAATCACCTGGACGGTCTTGCCCAGGAAATCGCCTCGGCGCTCTTTGGCGATGATCGACTCGTAGATTCGGCCGGTAGTCCAGTTGTTGTCGCGAGCCAGTCGTGCGGACGTGAACCGCTCGTAGTGGCCAAGGTCGAGATCGGTTTCGGCGCCGTCGTCTGTAACGAACACCTCGCCATGCTGATAAGGCGACATCGTGCCGGGATCGACGTTGAGGTAAGGATCGCACTTCTGAAGGGCAACCCGCAGGCCGCGGCTTTCGAGCAGGCACCCGATGGAAGCCGCCGCGACCCCTTTTCCGAGAGAAGAAACCACGCCGCCCGTTACGAAAATGTACTTCGGGCCGGTGTGCAAGGGGCTCGATTTCCTCCGCGTCCCGGACCCCGCGACGACTGGCCGTTCGCTAGGTCGGGAGAATCGGTACAACGCATTATCGACGGAAGCCGCACATCTGTCAAATCACCGCTTGCCGGCCAATTAAGCGGCTATCTCTATGCGAGTCACCCGATTCGATTCCGGCGCGCGAGTGATCTGCGTCACAACAGCACGTGACCTACAACGCATCCAGCACGAATCCACTTGAATCAAATATAACGAGAGCTTTTGAATTCCACCGCGTGCGCAGAAGTCGCCGACAGACCGGCGCGCGGAAAGGACGAAACGAATGCTGGATGTGGTTGGTTCCTTTGGCGACGCGGTCTGGCACGGTGCGCCAGACGTTCCAAAGCGACGGTCGAGCACCGCGCTCGCGCAGCAAACATTCATTCGCGGCATGCTGGAGATGCCGACGCAGGAAGATCATCGCAATCCTCTCGATTTGGCTGCTTCCCTGCTGCTGCACATTTTGATCGTCGCGGTACTGGTCATCGCGCCGCTGCTCTTTACCCGCACAATCGATTTCAGCAAGTTTGACGAAACGTTTCTCGTTGCCCCGCGCCCGCCCGCTGCCGCTCCGCCACCGGCGCCTGCCGAGAAGGTGATAAAGGCGGCGCCACGGCCGATCCCGCAGCAATCCGTCACGCAACCGATTGCCATTCCGGCTCGAATTCAGGTGGTGCATGACGCAGCTCCGCCAGACCTGGGCGCTTCGGCGGTCGTTGGTGGAGTTCCCGGCGGAATTCCCGGAGGAGCCCTCGGCGGCATCATCGGAGGAGCGGAAAACGTGCCTCCTCCGCCGCTACCCGCTGCCACGCACCCAACGAAAGAAATTTTCCGCGTTGGCGGCGACGTGAAGGAGCCAATGGCGATTTACGCGCCGCCGCCGGCCTATCCAGCGCTGGCGCGAGCCTCCAGGCTGGAAGGTACGGTGATCATCGACGCGGTGATCGATGAAAATGGGCGCGTCGTGGAAGCGCGCGCGATTTCAGGACCCGCGCTGCTGCTCCACTCCGCATTGATGGCCGTCGCGCAGTGGCGGTACCAGCCGACGATTCTGGATGGCGAGCCCGTTTCGATCCGCATGCACGTTACGGTGCACTTCCACTTCGAATAAGATTCCCGTGCCGGGGATCGCTGTCAGCCGGCAATACTTCGCTCGCGAAGCATCTTCTCCACGCGCTCAACGTCGGCGGGCACGTCCACGCTGATGGCGTCGTATTCCGTTTCGACCACGCGAATGCGGTAGTCGTTCTCCAGCCAGCGCAGCTGCTCAAGCTGTTCAAGGCGCTCGAGTTCACCCGGCGGAAGTGTGGGAAAATCCAATAACGCATCGCGTCGATAGGCGTAGAGGCCGAGATGCTTCCAATGCCGCGCCGCCACTCTTTCGCCGCGATCGCGAACCCACGGCACCGGCGCGCGGGAGAAATAGAGCGCATCGCCGTCAAAATTGCGCACCACCTTCACGATGTTGGGATCCATGATGTCGCTGGGCGTGTGGATGGCGCAGCATGGCGTGGCGATCTGCACGGAATCTTCGTCCAGCAAGGCGGAAACGAGCGCGTCGATCGTGCCAGGATCTGTCAGCGGTTCATCTCCTTGTACATTCACATAAATCTCCGCCGGGATGTGGGCGGCGACTTCGGCCACGCGATCGGTGCCCGAGCGATGATCGGAGCGAGTCATCACGGCGTCGCCACCAAAACCAACTACAGCCTCCTGGATCCGCGCGTCATCGGTAGCGACAACGACGCGCGCCACGCGTTCGGCGCCGCGCACGCGTTCGGCTACGTGCTGGATCATGGGCTTGCCGGCGATAGGCGCCAGGGGCTTGCCCGGAAAGCGCGAAGAAGCGTATCGTGCGGGAATTACCGCGAGTACTTGAGTGTGGTCGGTAGCGGGCATGGCGGTCGTCGATCTGCGGGATCCCGTCGGACACGATCTTAACACGCAAGCGCGGCGCCGATGATTCGCCACGCTAGGCATGCAGAAGCTCGGGCGTCACTTCGGCGCGTCGCCGCATCAAACTTGGTTGCATACACTTTGATGTAAAATCGTGAGGCGAAGGCTCGGAGCGCTTCGGAATGAAAACGGAAGTACCGCCCGCACGCCGCTGGATCCTCGCAATTTGCTGCGCGGCGCTCTGCGGCTTGCTCGCATCGACGGCCGCACCGTCCGCCTGGCCGCAAGCAGCGCAGCCGGGGCCCCAGCAGACGCCCGCCGGACCGCGGCAGCCGTCCACGCCTGCCGCGAGCCCCCAATCGAAAAAACTGCCATTCGGCAAGCCGATTACCACCAGCACGGAAATGACGCTGGTCGATACGTCCGTGCTCGATCCCTTGGGGCGAATCGTCACCGGCCTCCGTCAAGACAACTTTCGCGTGTTTGAAGACGGAGTAGAGCAGGAGACCGTCTATTTCGCGAGCGACGACGTGCCCGTTTCCATCGGCGTGATCTTCGATATGAGCGGCAGCATGGCCGATAAGATTCAAAAGTCGCGCAACGCCGCCGTTCAGTTCTTCCGCACGGCCAACCCGCAGGATGAATTTTTTCTCGTCGATTTCAACGACCGCGCGGAGCTCATCACGCCCTTCACCGGCGACGTCGACCAGCTCCAAAATCAGTTAATGTACACCGCGGCTCACGGGATGACCGCCCTTTACGACGGCGTGTATTTGGGCCTCAGCCAGATGAGATCAGCACATCACGAAAGGAAAGCTTTGCTCATCATATCGGACGGAGGCGATAATCATAGCAGGTACACGGAAACCGATATTCGCCGTTTCGTCCAGGAATCGGACGTCCAGATTTATGCCATCGGATTGTTCGAACCGAATGGGGGACCGACTCCGGAAGAGCAGCATGGACCTGCCCTGCTTGCCGATCTCACGCAGTTGACCGGCGGGCGCATGTTCGTCGTGCAGAACTTGAGTGAACTTCCGGATATTTCCACCAAAATTAGCATGGAGCTGCGCAATCAATATGTGTTGGGATACATTCCGAGTAATCGGTCGCAAGACGGCAAGTGGCGCAAGATCAAAGTTCGACTTCGCCCTCCGCGCGGATTACCCCCGCTCACCGTTTACGCGAAAACCGGGTACTACGGGGCGGGCCACTGATCGCATGGCCCGTGCGCTGGCCGTAGTGCTGTTCCTGTTCACTCCACTGGCCGTTCCCAGCGCGCGAGCCCAGGATCCGCTTTCGCCGATGCAGGCGCCGCACGTACCGCCGCCGCCGGAAGCGGAACACCCCTCCGGCACGCGCCTGAAGTCCACGGTGGATCTCGTCTCTCTGCATGTGACGGTGACCGATAAAAAAGGTGATCTGATCACTTCGCTCGACAAGAACAATTTCGAGGTTTACGAAAACAAGGTCCGCCAGGATATCTCGCTCTTCACCCGCGCCGATATTCCCGTTTCCGGCGGGTTGGTGATCGACAACAGTGGCAGCATGCGCGAAAAACGCGCGCAAGTGAACGCCGCGGCCATGACCTTCGTCAAGACAAGCAATCCGCAGGACGAAATGTTCGTCGTGAACTTCAACGATGAATATTATCTGGATACGCCGGGCGAGTTCACCAATGATCCAAAGGCGCTGGACGAAGCGCTTTCGCGCATTAACACGCACGGCAGCACGGCTCTCTATGATGCCGTCGTCGGTTCGCTGAACCATCTCAAAAAGGGCCATCGCGATAAGCGCGTGCTGCTGCTCGTCACCGATGGCGACGACGATGCGAGTCGCTTATCCTTTACCGAAGCAATCCGTGCCGCGCAAAAATCCGACGCCGCCATCTATGCCATCGGCGTTTTCAGCCAGGATGACCGCGAACACGATAAGCGCATGGTGCGCCACTCCACCAGAGTGCTGAAGGAGCTCGCGGAGGCCACCGGCGGCCGCGCGTATTTTCCGGCGAACTTGAGTCAGGTGACTCCGATCTGCCAGGAAGTGGCGCGCGAAATCCGCAGCCAATATACGATCGGCTACTATCCGACCAACATGGCCCACGATGGCAGCTTCCGAATGGTAAGCGTGAAGGTCATTCCGCCGAAAGGCGCGGGCAAGCTCGACGTGCTCACGCGCGCGGGTTATTACGCGCCCAGCACGAACGACGCGGGAAACTGACCCCGAAACGTTCCGTAGCTGGATCGATCCGCTAAGCGGAGACGATTTCTTTCAGGAAGCTCGTCCCATGTTGTATCAATCCGCCAAAATTCTCCGCCACGGTTTGTCCCAGATCGGCGAGTGTTCCGCGCGTGCCCAGATTCACTCCTGCCCGCCCTCCGGAGCTATACGCGAGAATTGGAACGTACTCGCGCGAGTGGTCTGTAGTCGGATTCGCGGGATCGGGATCGCATCCATGATCGGCGGTGATCAGCAGCAGGTCCTGTGGCCGGAGGGATTCAGTCAGCGGCCCGAGTAAACCATCGAATTCTTCAAGCGAACGCGCAAATCCCTCTACGTCCTTCCGGTGCCCGTACAACATGTCGAAATCGACGAGATTCGCAAAAATTAAGCCCCGCGCTTCCGTTGATAGCGCGTTGTGTATTTTCTCCATGCCGTCCGCATTATTTTTCGTCGTCACGTAATTCCCCACCCCGCGTCCGTTGTAGATATCGTGAATTTTCCCGACGCCGACTACCGGCACGCGCAAATCCGCAAGCACGTCGAGCAGCATTGGGCGTGGTGGCTCCACGGCATAATCGTGCCGGCGCTCGGTTCGGCGGAAATCACCGGGAGCGCCGGCAAATGGACGCGCAATCACCCGGCCCACGCGATTCGGACCGTCCAGCAAATTCCGTGCGGTTTGGCATACGCGATAAAGCTCCGGCACGGGTATGACGTCTTCGTGAGCCGCGATCTGAAAAACGCTGTCGCCCGACGTGTACACAATCGGAAATCCGGTGCGCATGTGCTCCGCGCCAAGTTCTTTGATGATTTCCGTGCCGGACGCAGGCTTGTTCCCGAGCGTGCGCCGGCCGATCCGGCGCTCGAATTCCTCGATGAGCACGCGAGGAAACCCATGTGGATAGACGGGAAAGGCGCGGTCGAGCCAGATGCCCGCCATTTCCCAGTGGCCCGTGGTCGTGTCTTTACCCGGCGAAACCGTGGCGCCCTTGCCGAAGCATCCTGCGGGCTTTCCGGGCGGATTCAGATGCGCCAGGGGTTTAATGTTCGCGAGTCCCAATTGTACGAGATTCGGCAGCGCAAGCGGCCGCGAACGTGCGATGTGCCCCAGCGTGTCGCGGCCGATATCGCCGTAGTCGGCGGCATCCGGCAGCTCTCCAACGCCAACGCTATCGAGCACGATCCAGATGATCCGGTGAAACGTCCGCTGCGCGTTTTCACTCGATCCGGCCATGGCACTCAATAATTTACATTGCTGTGCCGGTGCTTTCATCCCCTTCTTCTGATGGAGTTTATACAGATTTTCCATTTGCAAACTACAAGCGGTTTCTGTAATCTCTCCGCATGGCAAAGAAAAATCCCGCAGCCGTTTCCCTCGGTCGCCGTGGCGGAAA
>JAGWRH010000224.1 GCA_028876695.1 Acidobacteriota bacterium
GCGATCTCTGTACGGGCCAGAAATGTCCCGAATTTCACCGCTGCTTCGTTACCGCGATGCACCAGCGCGCGCACGAAGCGGATCTCATCATTGTGAATCATCACTTGTTTTTCGCCGATCTCGCTATTCGGCAGGACGATTTCGGCTCTATCCTGCCGGAATATTCCGCCGTGGTGTTCGACGAAGCACACGAAATCGAGGATGTCGCGAGCGATTATTTCGGTCGCCAGTTATCGAGCTATCGTTTCGAGGAGCTTTCGCGCGATGCGGAGGCAACGCTGCGCGTTTTGCGCATCGATTCACCGGCGCTGCGCCGCAACGTGAGCCGCGTCCGCGAGCGCGCCCGGGCTTTTTTTGAGCGGTTCCCGGAGCGCGAAGGCCGCTACCCGTTCGGTTCACCTGAGCGCAAGTCTTTCCTCGAGCAGAATCGCGAAACTTTCGATCAGTTGAGCGCCGCCTTAAAGCGCGTCGAAACCGAACTTTCCGCTCTTTCGCCCAAACCTGACGAAGTGATCGTGCTCGCTCGCCGCGCAGCCGAAGTGCGCCGCGAATTGAGCTTCCTCCTTGAAAGTGAGGAAAAGAGCTACGTTTACTGGTATGAGCGTCGTGGCCGGGGCGTTTTTCTTGCAGCCACTCCGGTGGACGTAAGCGACATTCTTCGTGAAAAACTGTTTGAGCAATTTGACACGGTAATACTCACGTCCGCGACCCTCGCCGTCGAAGGCCGCTTCGACTACCTGAAACAGCGCCTCGGCGTTCTGCCTTCCGCCGAATCGGTGCTGCCGCCGGAATTCGATTATGCTTCACAAGCGCTGCTGTACATCCCCGCGGAAATGCCGGACGTACGAAACCCGTCGTTTGGCGCCTGCGCCGCACGCGAAATAGAGCGAATGCTGGAAATTACACAGGGCCGCGCCTTCTGCTTGTTCACCAGCTACGCGCAAATGAAGGATGTTTTCGGGCGCGTCGCCAGCCGCGTCTCATTTCCGCTGCTGCTTCAGGGAACCGCGCCCCGTTCCGTGTTACTCGACCGCTTTCGGTCGACCCCGAACGCAGTATTGTTCGCCACATCGAGCTTCTGGCAGGGAGTAGACGTTCCCGGCGCGCAGCTTTCATGCGTGATCATCGATAAGCTCCCGTTCGCCGTCCCCAGCGATCCAATCGTGGCCGCGCGCGCGAGAGCACTGATGGAAGACGGCCGCAACGCCTTCGCCGAATACCAAGTCCCAGAGGCGGTGCTAGCGCTCAAGCAGGGCTTCGGGCGCCTGATCCGCTCAAAGTCTGACCGCGGCATCCTCGCGATCCTCGATAACCGCATCCGGCGCATGCAATATGGTAAAATTTTCCTTGAGTCTCTGCCCGCTTATACCGTCACGCAGGATCTCGCCGAAGTCACGCGCTTTATGGAGCAGCAACCGGAGTAAGCGCGCCGCGGCGAGCGCGCACCCGTTGGCCGGACTCAGAGGAAGGTCATGTTCCAAGTCAGCGTCGAAGAGACGTTTGCCGCTGCGCACAACCTGCGCAACTACAAAGGCAAATGCGAAGATCTCCACGGTCACAATTACAAGATTCGCGTCGTGCTTTCTGGACAAGAGCTGGATTCCACCGGGCTGCTCTATGATTTCGTGAGCCTGAAGCAAGTAATCCGATCGATCATCGCTTCGCTCGATCACAAATATCTCAATGAGCTTCCGCCGTTCGATACGCTCAATCCATCGGCGGAAAATCTGGCGCGCCATATCTACGATCAGGCAACGCGTCAACTGCCACCATCGCCGAATGGCGCGGGGATCGCCAGCATCACTGTTTGGGAAACGGAGACGACGGCAGCCACGTATCATCCGTAGGCGGGTGCCGCATCGCGCGACTCTCAGCATCTAGCGAGCGTCTGTGATGGTCATCACCGAGGTCTTCAAATCCATTCAGGGCGAAGGTACGCGCGCCGGCCTGCCCTGCACTTTCGTGCGCCTTACCGGTTGTAACCTCCGATGTGTCTGGTGCGATACCGAATACGCCTTTCACGGCGGAACGAAGTACTCGCTGGACGAGGTGCTCGCAAAAGTTCGCTCTCTGGCAGGCGAAGGCGTTAGCCGCGTGCCGCTAGTCGAGATTACCGGCGGCGAGCCTCTGTTGCAAAAGGAAACTCTTGCGCTCGCGGAACGCCTTCTCTCCGATGGCTACACCGTGATGATCGAAACCAGCGGTGAGCGCTTCGTCGGCGTATTATCGAAGCAAGTCATCAAAATCGTCGACGTGAAGTGCCCCGATTCTGGGGAAGGCGGCACATTTGATATGGCCAACCTGAATGCCATCGACGAAAAGGATGAGATTAAATTCGTGATCTCCAGCCGTCGCGATTACGAATTCGCGCGCGATTTCACCACGCACCATCACTTGACCGCTCGCGTCCGTCAGGTGATTTTCTCGCCGGCGTTTGCCGATCCGGCGGGCCGCTGGCAGGGATTGGAGTCGCGGCAACTTGCTGAATGGATATTGGCGGATCACCTCCTCGTGCGCCTGGGTTTGCAGTTGCACAAATTCATTTGGGATCCGGCAATGAAGGGAGTTTAGCTCACATGACGGCGGAGAAACCAAGGGCCGTCGTGCTGCTCAGTGGCGGCATGGACTCCTGCGTCACCGCGGCTATCGCTAACGAGACACATCGCCTGGCGCTGCTCCACGCCAGCTACGGCCAGCGGACCGAGCGCCGCGAACGCCGCGCATTCGACGAAGTCGCCGACTTTTACGGTGTGCGCGAGCGCCTGATCGTTCGCTTCGACGCCTTATCGCAAATCGGCGGTTCGGCGCTTACCGACCGCGGAATCGCGGTGCCTGAATCAGGCGAAGCGCTCGCGCACGAAGCGAGTATTCCCGTCAGCTACGTTCCTTTCCGCAACGCACATTTTCTTGCCGCCGCTGTGAGCTGGGCGGAAGTGATCGCCGCCACCGCAATTTTCATCGGAGCGGTGGCCGAAGATAGCTCCGGCTATCCCGATTGCCGCCCGGAGTATTATCGGGCCTTTCAGGCGTTGATTCGCGAGGGTACGCGCCCGGAAACGCACCTCGAGATCGCGACCCCTGTAATCGCGATGCGCAAAAGTCAAATCGTCCGTCGCGGAGCGGAACTCGGTGCGCCGCTCGATCGCACCTGGTCCTGCTATCAGTTTGAAGACGAGGCGTGCGGCGTCTGCGATAGTTGCAGGCTTCGCCTGCGCGCGTTCGCCGAAGCGGGCTTGCGCGACCCTATCGCATATCGGGTACAATTTGCGCGATAATTATCCGGATGCTGGACGGATGCCATTATTTTTGCTTTAGGGGGAAGACGATATGAGGCGATTGACTCTTATTTGGCTCGCGTTGCTCGCCGCGTGCTTGTTTCCGGCGATGGCCGCTGCGCAAAGTGCGAGCGTTCACGGTCAGGTCTCC
>JAGWRH010000225.1 GCA_028876695.1 Acidobacteriota bacterium
GACGCGGCGCCCGGCGGCGCATTAAGCAAAAGAAAATGACCTGAATTAGTCGGCAGTTACGGAAGGGTGCGATCGAAGGTGTGGCCGTAGGTTTGCTGATTGAACGCGCCCCCCAGAAAACGAACGGCTCGGGGGCAGAAAATTCACCATTCCGCGTGTCCTGAATTCGCGATTGCTATTCGCCGCCAGCCGGAGGTAGACTCGGCCTGTTCCGGCGGAGATCGCTAGCCGCTTTGGATTTCCGGCCGGGACGCGGAGAACCGAAGGCTTCCGCCCGGCGCCTTTGGAGTTGCTTCCGCAGCGTCAAAAGTTAACTTAAACCGTAAACGCCTCGCAGCACCGCATAACCGCCACGCATCCGTTGAAGCCCACGAATTTGCAGCACACCTGCCGGAGGAACTCATGGCGACGAACCTTTTGCAAATCGAGACGGAGTCCGAGATCAAAAAGCGCCTCGAAACGGAGCGCGCACGCCTGCGCAAGATTGCCGGGCTGGAACGCCCCGACCATTTTCACCGGCCGGTGGAACGGGCCTTCACGGCTGATGAGCGAAGCCGCGTTACGATCCTCTTCGGCGGCTTCACCTGGAAACACGAAGACCTGATCCGGGCCGTGTTTCAAGGCTGCGGTTATCGCTGCGAGAAGCTGCCCGTGCCGGACGTGCCGGCGTTTCAAAAGGGAAAGGAATTCGGCAACAACGGCCAATGCAACCCGACGTATTTCACGGTCGGGAACCTCGTTCAATATCTGCAGTTCCTCGAGAAGGAAGGGCTATCGCGGCGGCAAATTCTGGACAAGTACGTCTTTTTTACCGCGGGTTCCTGCGGCCCCTGCCGGTTCGGAATGTACGAGGCCGAGTATCGCTTCGCGTTGAAGAGCGCCGGATTTGACGGATTCCGCGTGCTGCTTTTTAAGGACAGCGACGGAATCAAAGCGGCGTCCGGCGAGCCGGGGCTGAAGTTCACCGTCGATTTTGGTTTCGGGATGCTGAACGCGATGCATCTGGGCGACGTGATCAACGATTTGATCTACCAGATCCGCCCGTTTGAAGTGAACCAGGGCGAAACCGATCGCGTATTTCGCGAAACCGTGGATGGGCTCTGCGATGATTTGCGCAATCGCAAGCCGTTTGAAATCGAAGCGATCGCGCCCGATTGGGCCAAGCCAAAATTCAAGAACAACAAGATCCTGCGCAACACGTTCAACGTGTTCGGCAAATGGCACGAGCACATGTGGGGCAAGGATTATGTGGACGCGCTGTGGACAGCCCGCGAGCGCATGAATTTCATCGAAGTGGATCGTCTGCGCGTGAAACCGGTGGTGAAAATCACCGGGGAATTCTGGGCGCAGATCACCGAAGGCGACGGAAATTTCCACATGTTCGAGTTCCTGGAGCGCGAAGGCGCGCAGGTGGTCGTTGAGCCGATCGCCACGTGGGTGGCGTATTTAATGTATCAGGCCAAGGCGCACGCCAAGGCGAAATGGCCTGTAAATCGTCCGTACCGCAATCCGGAATGGTACGAATTCAAGAAACAATTTGCGAACTACATCGGCTTGCGCAAGAAGCTTTGGGGCATCGGCGCGGGCCAGTGCATGTGGAATTTCTTTTATCACCGCACGATCCGCCAACTCGGTGGGATCACGCACCACCTGGTGCCGCAAACGGAACTGGCCGAGCTCGCGCATCCGTTCTACAACCAGTTCGCGCGCGGCGGCGAAGGACACCTGGAAGTCGGCAAGAACGTGTACTACACGATTCACAAGCTGTGCCACATGGTGCTGGCGCTGAAGCCGTTCGGCTGCATGCCGTCGTCGCAATCCGATGGCGTCCAATCCGCGGTGATCAACAAGTTTAAGGACATGATCTTCTTGCCCATCGAAACATCCGGTGAAGGGGAAGTGAATGCCCACAGTCGCGTGCAGATGGCTCTGGGCGAGGCCAAGGTGAAGGCCAAGACGGAGTTCGAACAGTGCCTGAAATCGACGGGCAAGAGTCTGCAAGAAATCCGAGCCTACGTGGAAGAGCATCCCGAACTGAAGCGTCCGTTCTACCGCGTGCCGCATCGCGATGGCGTCGCGGGCACGGCGGCGCAATTCGTCTTGCACGTGAACGAGCGCATCAATCGCGACACGCGGTTCTGGCGGCGAAGCCGCGTGCATGGGGTCGCGATTCCAGCTAGTTCCGGCGACTAGACCCGATCGCCAGGAACGATCCGGTCATGCCAACGGGACAAATGGCTACGGCCGCAAACGTGGACAAGCGCGCTCGACGAATCTAGCCGGGCGCCGCAATCCAGTCAGAGCAGAGAGGGCGTCATGCACGGCCACGAACACACAGACTCAGGATTGATTCAGATCGCTCCGCTACCGCAGGAACCGCCGGCCGCTCGAATGCAGAAGCCCCACGATCACATAACGAAGTTTTTGGTTGGATTAGACGTGGGCTCGACCACCGTAAAAGCCGTGGTTGTTGACCTCGCCACCGATCGCGTGCTCTGGCAGGACTACCAGCGTCACGAAACGAAACAGCCGGAAAAAACGCTCGAGTTTTTGAAGCGCATGGAAGCCGAAGCCGGCATCAACCGGCACAACACGCGCATGTTCGTTACCGGGTCGGGCGGCGGCGCGATTGCCGATCAGTTGGGAGCGAAATTCGTGCAGGAGGTCACCGCGGTTTCGCTGGCCGTGGAGAAATTGCACCCGGAAGTGTACTCGGTAATCGAACTCGGCGGACAGGACGCCAAGATCATCGTCTTCAAAGACGATGACGAGACCGGGCGCAAGAAGAAGATCCCGTCGATGAACGACAAATGCGCCGGTGGCACCGGCGCGGTGATCGACAAGATCAATGCCAAGCTCAAGATTCCGACGGCCAAGCTGGCCGATCAGGGATACCACGGCATCAAGCTCCACAAAGTAGCGGGCAAATGCGGAGTGTTCGCGGAGACGGACATCAACAGCCTGCAAAAGGTCGGCACGCCTCCCGATGAGTTGATGGCATCGCTATTCGAAGCCATCGTGTTGCAGAACTTGAGCGTGCTGACGCGCGGGCACACGCTGCGTCCTCACGTCCTGCTGCTCGGCGGCCCCAACAGCTTCATCCGCGGCATGCGTGAGGCGTGGCAGGCAAACATCCCGCGCATGTGGCAGGAGCGCAAAGTTGCTATTCCGGATGGAGCCAAGCCCGCCGATCTGATCAAAGTTCCGCAAAACGCCCAGTACTTCGCCGCCCTGGGCGCCATCGAGTACGGGCGCAGCGAAGAGGATTGCATCGGCTGCTACCGCGGCTACGATA
>JAGWRH010000226.1 GCA_028876695.1 Acidobacteriota bacterium
CTGGAAGGCCGCGAGTTGTCGAAACTGCCGGATGCCGAACGCGGCAGGGTCCGCAACCGTTCGCTCGGTTTCGTATACCAGTTCCATCACCTGCTGCCGGAGTTCAGCGCGCTGGAAAACGTCGCGATGCCGCTCTTGATCCGCGGCACGCCGATCCCGGAGGCGCGCGAAAAGTCGAAAACGTTGCTGGAAAGGGTCGGCTTGGGACATCGCCTCGAGCACAAGCCTGGCGAGCTCTCGGGCGGCGAGCGCCAGCGTTGCGCAATGGCACGCGCGCTGGTGACGCGGCCGGCGTGCGTGCTGGCCGACGAGCCCACCGGCAATCTCGATTCCGCCACCGGCGAAGAAATCATGGCCCTCTTCGCGCGTTTGCACGAGGGCGGCAATACCATCATTCTCGTTACCCACGAGCCCGATATCGCCTCGCACGCCCATCGCGCCATCCGCCTACGCGACGGCAAAATCGAGCGCGACGAACGCACCCGCTAGTCCCGCGGACTCTCTCAATCCTATGTTAGGCTCACCGCAAATGGCCCCGCTTTGCTCGGCGAAGTACGCGGGTTCCCCTCTCGGGTATAGGAGGCTTGCGAAATGACCTTCATTACCGATATCGAAAAGCACCAGGGTCCCCGTCGCGATTCATTTTGGGCCAATCCGTTCGGCATCGCGATAGCGGTAATCGTCGCTGTGATTGTTCTCGTTCTGCTTTTCGGTAGCTGGGCAACTGTTCCGGCGGGGCACCGCGGCGTCCTGATCACTTGGGGCGCGGCCAGCCCAAACGTGCTCGATCCGGGACTTCACTTCAAGCTGCCGCTCATCCAATCGATTGTGATTATGAACGTGCAGGTTCAGAAGAATCAGATCGACGAGCAAGCAGCCTCGCTCGATTTGCAGGACGTGGAGACCACCGTAGCGACGAACTGGAACATCTTTCCGTCGGATGCTTCGTGGGTTTATCAGAACGTTGGCACCGAGGACATGCTGAACGACAAGATTCTTAAGCCGGTCGTGTCCAACGCCGTCAAAGCCGTTACGGCTCACTACAATGCGGAAGAGCTGGTCGAGAAGAGGGACTTGGTCCGCGGCCAGATTGAAACGCAAATTCGCACCGGTCTGAAGCAATATCGGATCAATGTCGACGTGGACGGAGTGAACATCACCAACTTCCATTTCAGCCAATCCTACGAGCAAGCCATCGAGCAGAAGCAGGTTGCCCAGCAACGCGCGCAGCAGGCTCAATACGAGCTGGACCAGGCGAAAATTGACGCGGAAAGGCAAGTCGCGACCGCGCAAGGGCAGGCGCAGGCTCAGAAACTCCTGCAACAAACTCTCACGCCGCTGATTATTCAGCAGCAAGCGATCGCCAAGTGGGATGGGCAACTGCCAACCGTCGTCGGCGGAAACGGCGTTTTGCCGATGATCGGAAACATCTCTGGAGGCTCGCGGTGACGAGCAAATCCTGAGAAGCCGGCCTACCGCACAATTTCTGTCAGCGTAAACGGAGTTCGCGAGGTGCAGAGAGCGGCCCCCAAAAAGCTTTGCTTTTTGGGGTGCTTACCCGGAACTCTCGATCCGAGTAGAACCGCACGTAACTCGCGGAAAACAAACAATCGACTGGCGACCTGCGCGAATCTTCGCGCAACACGCAATTGCGTCTTGCTCGTTCGGCAGTCGAAGCGAATATCGGTCGGCTGGTGTAAGCTTCGGATCACGGAATCACACGATGAGCGAAACCGTCGAAGCCATCTTGCACAAAACGCCTCTGTTCGCCGGGCTCAGCGACAAAGAGCGGTCGCTGCTGGCCGAGCGATTCATCCGCCGGCGCATTGGGCACGGCGAAATGCTCTTTGGCGAAGGCGATCCATGCATGGGACTGTTTCTGGTGGCCTCGGGCAAGATTCGCATCTTCAAAGATTCCCCGGACGGGCGCACGCAAGTGCTCGCGGTCGAGGGACCGGGAAGCTCCTTCGCCGAGCTGCCGGTTTTCGACGGCGGAGACTATCCCGCGTCCGCATCGGCCATCGAAGACGCGGAAGTGCTGTTCATTTCGCGGCGCGATTTCCAGAATTTTTGCCGCGAGCATCCCGATTTCGCGCTGAAGGTGATCGCGGTCGTCGGTTCCCGTCTTCGGCGGCTGATCAACATCATCGAGGAGCTCTCGTTTACCACAATTCGCCAGCGGCTGATCGCGTTGATCGTGCGCCTGGCGCAGGCGAATGGCACGCACGCCGCGGGCGGGATTCGCGTCGAGATGCCCATGAGTCATAAAGAGCTGGCCGCGGAACTCGGCACCGTGCGCGAATTGGTCTCGCGCAATCTGGGGCGCTTGCAAGCCGAAGGCCTGCTCGAACTGGACGGGCGCGCCATTGTGATCAAGGATTTGGCGGGACTCCAGCGCGAGCAGAACGCGCCGTAGCGGGCCAGATCAATGGAGCGTGAAAAGAGAGAGGCGATGAAAATTTGGGCTCGGTTTCTGGGATTGATGTTTTTACTCGCGGCCGTCCTGGCGCTTCCGGTTCGCGCGCAAGATTACTGCGCTTGGGACCACAGCTTGCGTCTCGTCAACGGACGGATTCACACCATGGACGCGAGCGACCGCGTCGTGAGCGAGGCGACCATTCAGGAAGGGCGCTTCGCCTTCATCGGTCCGGTGGGCAATCACAAGCTCAGCCCTTGCACAAAAACCATCGATCTGCACGGGCGCACGGCCGTGCCAGGATTGATCGACAATCACGATCACTTCGTATTGTTGAGCAATCGTCCCGGCTACGAAGTGCAGCTCGAAGGAATCACCACCATCCCCGCAGCGCTCGAAGCCTTGCGCAAGCGCGCGCAGGAGATTCCCAGCGGCGCGTGGGTGCTCACCATCGGCGATTGGCTTCCGCGGCAGTTCATCGAGAAGCGCCCGCCCACTCTGGCCGAACTCGATCGCGCGTTGCCCGGCCATCCTGTATTCCTGTGGCCCGGTTTCCAACCGGCAGTGACCAACAGCCTGGGGAAGAAATTTTTCGAGAGCAAAGGCGTCGCCGTGAGCGATGCGGGAGTGATTGGTCCGCGCGACACGGGAGCGGCAATGAACGCATTGCGCAGCATTTGGACTCCCGAAGATGCTGTCCAAGGCGCGCTCTTCGCGCAATCCTACGTACTGAGCCACGGGCTAACGACCGTGCAGGATGGCGGCGTGTTTCCTCTCGCCGGAAGCCCCGACCTGCTCGATTCGGATCAGACCAACATGCTGGCCAGCTGGAATCCGTGGACCGCGCGCGACCCCATCATCGCTCTCTATCACCGGCACAAATTGGACGTGCGCGTGCGTTTCCAATTGCGCGGCGAAGACACGACCATGGCGCTGCCGATCCTGAAGCAGCGCCTGGACAATCTCTACCCGGATTTTGGCGACGACATGGTGAGGAACTCGGAAATCGGCGAATACGCGGTGTCCTGGTACACCTACGACTGGCAGCACGGCCAAGGGCCCGCCAATTTCCAGGCGGCGCTCGAAATGATCGCCAAGCGCGGCTGGCCCTTCATGCAACACACGCTTTCGCTGAAAGAAGTGCAGTTCACCGCGAAAAACTACGAGGCGGTGAACGCAGTCACGCCCATAACGGGTTTGCACTGGTCCATCGCGCATGTGCCGCAGATCGATCAGCCGACGCTCGAAGCCATGAAGAAGCTCAACGTGGGATTGGCACTCCACGGCTGGAGATATCTGCAAGGGCGCCAGGGCACGCCGGTGAGCATTCCGGCGGGTCCGCCCTATCGCACGATCTTAGATAGCGGCATCCACGTTGGCGCAGGCTCGGACGGCGGTGACATTTCCGAAATCGATCCGTGGTTCGACATCTTCTACATGGTCACAGGAAAAGACATCACCGGAGAAATGATCAACGCCGGCGAGCAGGTCACTCGCGAGCAGGCGCTGCGCATGTACACCGCCGACAATGGCTGGTTCTTCCGCGAGGAAAACGAACTGGGCTCGATCGAGCCAGGTAAGCTGGGCGATCTGGTGGTGCTCAGCGACGATTATTTTGATCCTCGAAAGGTGCCCGATGAACAGATTACGAAACTCAAGTCTGTGCTGACGATCGTCGGCGGCCGCGTGGTTTCGAGCGACCTGCACTAGCGTCTACCTTTTGGTTATCGGGGACCTTGCCGTGAGGCGACGGTCGAGCGCCCGATTATCATCGGGACAGCGCGGCGTTATACTCGATCCGAAATGACGGGCCTCATTATCATTTGCTTTGTTCTTTTCGTCGTTTTCCTGCTGCCTTTCGATCGGCGCTTTATCGAGGGATATATCATGAAGATCGGCGCCAAACGCGCGGAGCCGGCGGCGGGCGACGGCTTCCGTGAAGCGCCAATGCGCGGCGGTTCATACACCCGGCAACTGTGCAAAATGCTTAAACTCGAGGTGGTGAGTTTTTCGCGGCGCAAGTTCATCTTCGGCTCGCGTCGCGTGGACGTGGCGATCGGGCGGTGGAACAAAGAGGCCCAGGAGTTCGAGATTGTTACGCCATGGTGCCCGACGTGGGAGGGCTTGGAGGAAGAGGCTCGTCGGGCCGTGAAAGCATTCCGGGGAATGGTCGACGCGAAACACCGCGGCACATCAAACGTCTGAGCCAGACCAGCAGCGGTGCGGAAGACTCCCTGGATGCGGTCTGCCAGGCGGGGAGTGACTTAGGTCATAGCCAGCGCCTCGCCCGCGTCGGAAACTACGACCCGAGAGGTGGAAAATGGACATTACCAGCGATATCAAAGTCGGTGAACTGGCGGCCTCGAACCCCAACGCCACGCGCGTATTGGAGCAGGCGGGCGTCGATTATTGCTGCGGCGGACACGAGTCGCTTCACGACGCGTGCATGCATGCGGGCGTCTCCGAGGAAGAGATCCTGACGCGACTGCGCGAAAACCAGGCGACGGTCGGCGAAAACGACCGGAGCTGGCTATCGGCGCCGCTCGCTGAATTGACCGAGCACATTCGCACCAAGCATCACGGTTACGTCCGCGAAGCGATCCATCGGATTCAGCCGCTGGCCGCCAAGGTGAAAGGACGGCATGGCGCGAACCACGGCGAGCTCGCCGGGATCGAGGAGCTCTTCGCGCAAGTAGCGCGCGAGATGAGTGCGCACATGCAGAAAGAAGAAATGATCCTGTTTCCGTATATCGAAGGGATCGAGCGCGCGGCGAACGGGCAGGAAACGATCGAACGGCCGTTTTTTCAGACCGTGCGTAACCCGGTGCACGCCATGATGCAGGAGCACGATGCGGCTGCCGCGCTGGTGCGGCAAATTCGCGAGAAGAGCTCCGGCTATCAAACTCCCGCGGACGGATGCATGAGTTATCAGGCGCTGTATCGGGAACTGCAGCAGTTCGAAACCGATTTGCACCAGCACGTGCATCTCGAAAACAACATTCTCTTCCCGCGCGCCGTGGAGCTGGAGCCGAAGGTGGGGCTCGTCTGAGCGATTGCCGCGAATGATTTCGAAGGTACAGGGCGAGTCTCCCCCGGAGCCCGCGAGCTTTCGCAGCCTCTCACCGGCGGCGATTATGGATATCGCGCGCGCCCGCGAGCAAGCGCTTGCGCGCGTGCTGATGGCCTACGTCAGCACCGGCCTGATTTTTATGCTTCTGCCGGGGACGTTTCTCGGGGTGTGGAATCTCCTGCAGATCAGCGGGCGCGAAAGCGCGGGCTCCGTTTCGCCGGCGTGGTTGCAGGCGCACGGCCACGCGCAGATTTTCGGCTGGATCGGCAGCTTTATTATCGGGATCGGATTCCATTCGATTCCGAAGCGGCGCGGAGATCAGCCGCCTCCGACGCGCGCGGCGTGGATCTGCTGGGTCGGCTGGACGACCGGCGTGGCGATGCGCTGGACGGCGAACATCTATCCGTGGCACTGGCAGACGTTGTTGCCGGTTTCCGGAGTGCTGGAGCTCGGAGCGTTCCTATTTTTCTTCGCGACAGTTTCGCGGCATCGGCCCGAAGACGCGGGACAGAAGAAGCTCGAGCCGTGGATATGGGCCGTTATTGCCGCGAGCAGCGGATTTTTTCTGGCGCTGGCGGCGAATCTGGCCGCGTGCTTTTGGCTGGCGTGGCGAGGTTCCAGCCCGGCGCTGCCGCACGTGCTCGACCAGCGGTATCTGGCGCTGATTACATGGGGATTTCTGGTCCCGTTCATCTGGGCATTCAGCGCCCGGTGGATGCATATTTTCCTGGGACTGCGCCCGACGCGCACGCCATTACTCGCGGCCGCGGTAGCCGTGAACTTCGCGGGAGTAGCGTCCGCGATATTCGGCGGCGAAAAGCTGGCGGCGATTTTGCTGATCGCCGGAGCGGGTCTGGCGATTGCCGCGATGCGCATGTTCGAGCCGGCTATTCGCGAGCCGAAGATCCGGGGCCTGCATGCGAGCTTCCCGTATTTTGTGCGGCTGGCGTACGCGTGGATGCTGATCGCTGCGCTTCTTGAGGCGGCTGCGGTCCGATGGGACACGTCCGGCGGCTTCTGGGGCGCATCGCGGCATGCGCTGACGGTGGGCTTCATCGCGATGATGGTGCTGTGCGTGGGGCAGCGGATTCTGCCCGCGTTCGCGGGGATGCGATTGCTGTGGAGCACGCGGCTGATGTTTGCCGGGCTGCTGCTGCTCGGCGTCGGCTGCGTACTGCGCGTTTCGTCCGAGGTGCTCGCGTACCAGGAGTATGCCGGCTGGGCGTGGAGCGTGCTGCCGATTTCCGCGGTTCTGGAGCTGTTGGGAGTCACCAGCTTCGCGGTGAATATCTTCGGGACGTTTATTTTGCAGCCGAGTCACGCGGTGCGGCAGCCGATGACGATCGAACTCGAGCAGCACGCCTCGCCGCAGGTGCGGTAGCAGTTCCCTTTTCCAGTTCACGTCTGCGCGGCGCGCGTCAGCGTGAATTGTCTCGGCTATTCGAACGGGTTGTAGCCGGGCTGTTTATAGAGCCGATCGCGGTTTTGCAGGATTTCGGGCTTGTACACCTGCAGCGGCCAGTCCTCGGGCTTCACTTCCTCGATGGCGACGGATATAACTTTTTCGTCGCACTTGATCACGTCGAGCACGTCCTTCACGATGCGCTCGGCGAGCTGAGTTTTTTGCTGCTCAGTTCTTCCGGGATGCATTTTTACGATGATGTGCGGCATGCGGGCTCTCCTTTTTGAATAAGAGTAAGAATTATCCGCGATATTGCTCGTCGGTAACCTGTTCTAGCCATTCAACGGCTTTGCCGTCCAGTTGTTCCTGGATGGCTATGTGCGTCATGGCCGTTGTAGGCGCGGCGCCGTGCCAATGCTTCTCGCCGGGCGGTATCCAGACGACATCGCCGGGATGAATCTCCTCGATGGGCCCGCCCCAACGTCGCATACGGCCTGCGCCGGACGTAACCATCAGGATCTGGCCGAGCGGATGAGTGTGCCACGCGGTGCGCGAACCGGGCTCGAACGTGACGCTTGCGCCCATGGTGCGCGCGGGGGCATGCGCGTCGAATAACGGATCGAGACGTACCGTGCCGGTGAACCATTCCGATGGGGGCTTTGCGGAGGATTGTGAGCCGCTTCGCTTAATTTCCATTTCGTTTAGCCTCGACGATTTGATTAGCTCTGCCGTTGAATGTTGGACAGCGAATGTACACCCGATCCCTATTCGAAGCGGAAGAGATTGGGAAGCACGTCGCCGGCTTTGCCCCAGTGGCACTCGCTGAAGGCCAAGGTGTTGGCGGGCTCTTCGGGGCCGACGTAAATGGTGCGCGCGCGTCCGCGCACCCGGGCGACGAAGCTGGCGGCAGGTTCTACCACGCCGGAGGTGCCGATGGCCACAAAGACGGTGCATCCATCGAGGGCGCTGGCGATGCGATCCAGGCCGTAAGGTACTTCGCCGAACCAGCAGATGTGCGGCCGGATTTGCCCACCGCACCCGCAGCGCGGCACAGCGCGCTGCGGATCGTAGGTGGCTGAGTCTTCGAAGGGAGCGCTATTGCAGCGGTCGCAGCGGCTCTTGAAAAGCTCGCCATGCATGTGGACCACGCGGCTCGAGCCGGCCTGTTCGTGCAAGTTGTCCACGTTTTGCGTGCACAAAAACAGGCGATCATGCAGCGATTCTTCCATGCGGGCGAGCGCATGGTGGCCGCGGTTGGGTTTGGCGGCGCTGGCAGCGCAGCGGCGCATGGAGTAAAACTCCCACACCAAACGCGGATCGCGCCGCCAGGCATGGGGCGAAGCGACTTCTTCGATGCGGTAACTGCGCCAGAGGCCGTTGACTCCGCGGAACGTGGGAATGCCGCTTTCCGCGCTGATTCCCGCGCCGGTGAGAATGAACACGCGATCAGCAGGCCCGATGGCGACCATCTGTAAATTGTACGCCCGACGCGTGACGGGCGTCGGCGAGGAATCTTGCGCCGGATTATTTGGCAAACAGATTGCGCCCGATGAACCAAAGATTGGCGGGGCGCTCGGCCAGGCGCCTCATGTACCAGGGAAACCAATACGAGCCGTAGGAAACCAGGACACAGCTACGATAGCCTTCCCGGGCCAAGCGCAACTGTTCGGCTCGCTGAATGCCGTAGAGCATGGCGAATTCGAGCCGGTCTTTTTCAACGCCCTGCGATTTGGCCCAAGCGGAAATGCGGGCGATCAGCCCGGTATCGTGGGTGCCCAGGACGGCGCGAACGCCGGCGCGCCGCGCTTCCGCCGAAAGCAGCGACTGCGCCAGCCGAAAAAAGTTTTCGTCCACTTCGGATTTCTTTTCGAAGGCGACATGGCGCGGCTCGCTGTAGGCGCCTTTCACCAGGCGCACACTGGCGCCCATGGCAACCAGCGATTCGAGGTCAGCGGCCGTGCGGCGGAGATACGCCTGCACGCACACGCCGACGTTCGGGTGCGCCTCGCGCGCCCGGCGATGCAGGTCGAGAGTCGCGTCCACGTAGGCGCTCTGCTCCATGTCGATCCAGACGAAGTTGGCGGCGGCATTCGAGCCCGCGGCAGCTTCGATCAGCGTCACCAGGTTGGCGAAGCAGAAGTTGCGATCGTTATCGAGTCCGAGCTGCGTGAGCTTGATGGAAATTTCTGCGGGCAGCGTGGCGGCGCGAATCGATTCGAGGATGCCGACGTATTCCCGGGTGACGGCTGCCGCCTCCGCGCGATCGCGGACGTTTTCGCCGAGATGGGTGATCAGAGAGGTGATGCCATTGCCGGCGAGGCGGCGGGCCGCGGCCAGGGCGTCCTCGAGGCGCTCGCCGGGCAGAAAGCGCCGCGAGGCGCGTTGGACGAAGCGCAGGCGCGGCCCATGGTCGCGGAGCCAGGCAGACTCCGAGGCTTGGACGAGGATGCGGCGCGCCCAGCTCATCTGACAAACGACAGACTGGCGTGAGATTGGGAAGCGAGAGTCATTGTTGGATGCGCGAGCTTGCCGATTTTCGGCCACGCCCGAGAGAAGCGTATCAGACTGAGCGGCGCAGGTCATCCCGGCGCCGGGGAACGGCATGTTGAGAGTAGCAATGGCCGCGGGCAGCAAAACTCGCTTTGATCCTGATGGGTCTCGGGGGTGTTGCGACTTCTGCGGGACCAACGGTCGGGAACCTGGCGCAGGCTGTTATCCCCTTCGTCACCAGATGCGAGCCGTTGCATAGACCCCCGTTTTTCGCGCGTGCTAACCTTCCAGCTTGAGTCGCGGCTAGTCGCGGGAAACTACCCCTCTGGCTAGACGCGGCGGGGACGCGGGACCATCGATGGCCTTTAACAAGAACAAAGCACTGGAAAACGCTCTGAAATTTTTGAGCCAGGGCAAACCCGCTCAGGCCATCGCCGAATACCAGCAAATCCTGAAGTACGACCCTAAGGATCAAGCCACGCTGATGACCGTCGGCGACCTCTTCGCCCGCCAAGGCGACATGCCGCAGGCGATCGAGTACTTCCAGCGGCTTGCCGAGGTTTATCTAAGCGACGGATTCAACAGCAAGGCTATCGCGATCTACAAAAAGATTGCGAAGTTGGCGCCGAATGAACTCGCGCCGCTCGAGCGGCTGGCGGACTTGTACGTACAGCAGGGCGTATTGAGCGAGGCTCGCCCGCTTTTCCTGCAAATCGCGGAAGCGCACTTGAAGGCGAACCGCGCGCAGAAGGCCGTCGAGGTGCTCAACCGCTTGCTGGACGTGGAGCCGGATAATCCTCGCGTGCAGATGCGCCTGGCCGAACTGTACAACGCGATGGGCCAGAAAAAGGAGGGGGCGCAAACTTACTTCAATTACGCGCAGCGTCTCTTTGAGAACGGGGAAACCGACGACGCGCAGAAAGTAGTCGCTCGCGCGATCGAACTCGAGCCGGACAATCCGGCAGCTCTGCTGCTGGAAGCAAGAATCCTGCATGGCGCGAATCACATTGACAAGGCGGTTGCGGTCCTGGCCAAGCACCCGGAAGCTGATGCCGGTGGCGAAGTTACGCACCTGCTGATCGATTGGCAGCTTTCCGCGGGGCAGTTCACACAGGCGGCGGATTGCGCGCGCAAACAGCTGCTTCGCGGAAGTAGCCACTTCGGACTGCTATCTAAAGTGGCGGAGCATCAGATCGAGAATGGCGACGCGGCGGACGCGCTGCCGTTGCTCGAAGAAATTCGCGAGCCATCGGTCGAAGCCGGCGAACAGGAAAAATTCCTCAAATCGCTTGTGGCGGTTACGCAAAAAGATCCAGGAAATATTCGCGCGCTGGAAATGCTCGCCGACTATAGCCGGCATGCGAGCGATCCTTTCCGGTTGAGCGCCGCATTGAATCAATTGGTCGATGCGTGCGCCGCGAAACGCGAATACTCGCGAGCCGAACAAGCGTTGCAGGAGCTGATCGAAAAGAACAAGGACGACGAGCGGCTGCAGCAACGTCTGCAGAACGTGCGTGACCTGGCCAGCGGGAAGGTGGAGGAACCGCCTGTTCTGGAGTCGGCGGATGCGCCCGTTGCCA
>JAGWRH010000227.1 GCA_028876695.1 Acidobacteriota bacterium
GAAACGGAGACTTCCAATCCGCAGTCGGCTACACCGACCACGCTGGTACGCCGCTCTGAAATCGCGCAGACACCCGGCGCCGACCGCACCAATAGCCTGCAAATGATCACGGACTTCGTGCCCGGCGCGTATATGACGCACGACATGTTGCACGTCCGCGGCGGTCATCAGGTGAGCTGGCTGATCGATGGCGTGCCGATCCCGAACACGAATATCGCCTCGAACCTGGGGCCTCAAGTGGATCCCAAGGACATCGATTTTCTGGACGCGCAGCGCGGCAGTTACGACGCTTCCTACGGCGATCGCACCTACGGCGTCTTTGACGTGGTTCCGAAAAACGGGTTCGATATGAACAACGAAGGCGAACTGGCCATCAGCTTCGGCAACTTTTATCAAACGGATGATTACTTCAGCGCCGGAGGGCATTCCGATGCTCTGGCGTATTACGCGAGCCTCGACGGCAATCGCAGCAATCTCGGATTGGAAACTCCGGTCGCGCGGATTGTGCACGATGCCGAAAACGGATTCGGCGGGTTTGGCTCGCTGATGTACAACGCGGGCACGAGCGACCAACTCCGCCTCGTCGGGTCGCTGCGGCGCGATTTTTATCGGATTCCCTACGATCCGAACCCGGCCGATTTTGAGAACTCGCAATTCGACACAAGCAGCTTGCGCGATTCTCAGGAAGAGGGCGACGGATATGCGCTGGTCTCCTGGATTCACACCTTTACACCGAACGCGGTGCTGACGCTTTCGCCGTTCTACCATTACAACTCCGCGAATTACCGCGGCTCTTCCAGCGATAGGCCCATCGCGACTACCGCCCTGCGCGCTTCGAACTACGGCGGCGGGCAGGCGTCGATGGCCGTGACGCTTCCCCACAATGACGCGGAGATCGGCGTGTATTCGTTCTTTCAGCACGACAAGCAAACTTTCAAATTGATTTTCAATCCGCCGACGCAACTGCCGGTGATCGGCGCGGCGAACCTATCGGGAGCCACCGAATCGCTGTTCTTGTCCGACAAATTAGCCGCGGCTTCGTGGCTGACGGTCACGGGCGGGTTGCGGTACACGCATTTTTCTGGCGGCATAAGTGAAGACGCGACGGACCCGCGCATCGGAGCGGCCTTGCGAATTCCGCGAATCAATTGGGTGCTGCGCGCTTTCTACGGCCGCTACTATCAGCCGCCGCCGCTTGCGTCGATTTCCGGCCCGCTGCTGCAATTCTGTACCGAGTCCGGATGTTCCTTCGTGCCTCTCGATGGAGAGAGAGATGAAGAGCATCAATTCGGCCTGACCATTCCGGTACGCGGATGGACGCTCGATTTCGACACGTTCGAAACGCATTCCCGGAACTACTTCGACCACAACAATATCGGCGAATCGGAGGTCTTCTCGCCGGTCACCATCGCGGAGGCGCGCATCCGCGGCAACGAGGTGACCGTGAACTCGCCGAATTTGTGGAATCGCATTCAAATGCATCTCGCGTATTCCAATCAAATGGCGCAAGCGCGCGGCCCGATTAACGGAGGACTGATCTGCTTCAATCCGGGCGACCCGGCGGCTTGCGCGTTTTCGACGGGCTACGCGCCGCTCGATCACGATCAGCGGAATACGCTGAACGCGGGTTTCCACGCAAATTTGCCGTGGCAAGGCCGGATTTCGTCGAACGTGTACTACGGTTCGGGATTTACAAACGGCGACGCGGGAATTGCTGGTGCGCCGTACCAGGGGCGGTACCTGCCCGGCCACACCACGATTGACGTCTCGTTGGGAAAAGACTTCGGAGAAAAGTACTC
>JAGWRH010000018.1 GCA_028876695.1 Acidobacteriota bacterium
CTCTACTTTTTGCATGGTCTGCACGAAAACGCGGAAATTCTGCTCAATTCAGGCGGATGGGATCTGATCCAGGACCTATGGAGCGAACACCGCATCGGCGAATATCTGATCGTCACTCCTTCGGCCGACGACAGCTTCTACATTAATTCCTTCAATGGCCGCGACGACTACCAAAGCTTTTTTATCCGCGAATTCCTGCCGGATATCGAGAGGCGGTATCGCGTCCGAGCCGAACGCCGGGAACGCGGAATTGGTGGCGTTTCCATGGGCGGCTACGGCGCGCTGCGGTTTGCATTGTTGTATCCGCAGCTTTTCGGAGCCGTCAGTGCGCACAGCCCCGCGCTGATCGACGAGCCGGATGTGCGCGTGAGTTCGCCCGTCGCCGCGGAACTGACGGAATTTGTCGGCACCGCCTTCGGCGAGCCATTTAACCGCGAATACTGGAATCGCGAGAGCCCTTTCACGATCGCGAAGACGCATCCGCGTCCTGCGGGGTTGAAGATCTATTTCGATTGCGGCTTGGAAGACTCATTCGGGTTCGAACGGGGTGCCGAAAAATTTCACCAACTTCTCGATGCGCGGGGCATTCCGAGCGAGTTTCACCTCTATCCGGGCACGCACAATTGGGCATATTTTGCGCAGCATCTGCCCGCGTCGCTCGAATTTCAGTCGAGCGCTTTTGGCTTGTCAACGGACAAGTGACATCGCGATCCCGGTTTCCGGTGCTACGGGCCGGCCGCCACGGCGTTGTTTTTTTCACCGGCGTGAAGCGGCGCGATGCAGAATGTTTGTCCATCATCACTGCATTCATACACCTGATAGAGCGGCAAATCTCGCGGCTGCACAACGTAATCGCCATCCTCGGTTGCGGCAGCCTGGTCGAAATCCGCGAGGACGTATTTGTTGCCGGGTCGTGAGCGCACGCGGAAATCCCGCGAGCCCGGCTCGTAATTTCCATAACTGAAGCATCGCCCAATGCAGGCGCGATCGAGGATGTGCTGCTTCAGCACACGCGTAGTGTCGTCGGACACAATGCTGCCCACGACGCGCTGGCCGGGGGGCAGTTTGCCGACGAGACGCACGATCTGCGCTTCCATGCGATTGACGCGCCCGGTGTCCTGCCAGAGAAACGCGAAAAACAGGGCGGCAATTGCGCCTGTGGCAACGAAATGCCATATCCTGGGACGCATGGCGCCGAGCACGCAACAGGCGAGCACCGCGGATATCGTCGAGAAGCGCTCGGTGAGGAGAGAAGCGGTGGTGGTCGCCGGCGAAACTTGTACGCCTCCCGGCAATAGCCAGACCGACAGAATGGCCAGCGCGTAGAATTGCGCCGGGATTGCGTACTGCGCCCATGTGCCGCGCTCGCGACGCCGCATCAGCAAGTCCGCCACGATCGCGAGCACCACGAACGCGATCAATCCCCATTCAACGATTTCGTAGCGGGGCCCGTACAGCACAACCTGGTCCGCGCCGTTGAAGAAGTAGAAAGGCTTCGTCGCGGGATCGAGCTGATAGAGCGCAGCGAGAATTTTCGGCACCACAAACAGTCCCGCAGCAGCCAGGGCGAACCACAGAGCGTGCAGCCATCGCTCCGCGCCTTCCGCAATCCACACGTACGCGCATGCGCCGGCAAGCCAGATCACTCCGAGGGGGTTGGCGAGAACTGCCATCGGCACGATCACGACCAGCGCAAGGCGGTCCCATCCAGTGCCACGCCAGAAAATGGCGAGGCCGAAAAACGCCAGTCCGAGCGATAGATAGTAATTGAAGAAGCCCATCTCGAAAGTCCAGCCGAATGCCACGAGCGCGATGCATGGGGCGATTAGCCACGGCATCCTGCGAGCTGACGCAGCTACCAACGCAAAAGCGCCCCAGAAAAATACCAGTACGGCGAGCGCCACCGAGATTTTCCCCGCCGCGTGCAGGCCGAATAGCGCGCCAAATCCGCTGAGCATGTAATCGAAAAGGACGTTGGTCCAAGGATGAACGGTCCAAACGCCGGGCAGTTGCCCACGATGAATCATCTGCACAAGCCAGGCATTGTAGAGGTGGCTGCCGAGATCGTCGGCCTCGATTTCGCGATGCCAGAAGCAGGGAATCAGAACGGCGACAGAAATCGCGAAAACGCGCAGGCAGTGTTCCCGCGCGAAGGCGATCGTGGTTCGCAGCGCGGTCTGGCGACTAGTGACAGAGGCCGCGGGCGCGGCCATCCGGTCGTCCGCGATCATGGAGCTATTCGTCATCTGCACGATTGTATCGGAAGAGCGGGGAAACGGTTTGAGCGGTTCAGTATTAGCGGGCGGGCAGCCCTGACGTCGTCACGTTGGGCGGCTCGGGGATGCGGTGACGCGTGGTGGACGGCATTACGCCAGGGCCGGTGGCGCGGCCGCCCTCGACGCATTCATAGGAACGCCAAAGACCCTCGTGAGAAGACGCATTTACCGGCAAGACGGTCGGCGGGTTACCGATACAAGAGAGTGGTGCGTTTCAGCGTTTGGTCATCTGCGCTGCAGCCGGACGCGGGGCTGAATTTCCGGGCCGCTTGCGTTCGGAGGGATCCCAGTCCTCTGGCGGGAACGCGATGCGCCAGAATACCGGCGAAGGCTCAGCAAATTCAACGCCCACTTCCAGTCTGCCGCCGTCGCGCTGGCCGATGAAAGAGACGATGCAGGGCAGTTCTTCGGCAGTTTTCGTATTGACGATGGAGATTTCCTGGGCACGGGTAACCGGCGTCGAGAGCCGAACCATGCATCCATGCGCGTTGACGGAAATCGTGTGCGTTTTTTCTTCGAATGGCTGGCCAGCTCTCTTGCCCCGAATCAGAACCGGCATCGCGATGTGTACCCGGTGGGATCTTCGGCGTTCCGCCTGGGTTTCGGTCACGCTTGCTAACGCGCTCTTTCCCTCAGCCATCAATTTCTCCCCAATACCCGGATGAAGTGTCCGCGCCGCGCAGGCAGCGGCTTGCTACCTTGTTCTGAGAGCCGCGAGAATTCGGTCCGCAGTTGGAGTACGGGCTGTGAGCGGCACATCCCGCTCTAAGCTCTATGAGCACAGTATCGAGCCAGCGCGACGGGGTCTATAGCCGGTTAGTACTATCCCGGATGGCCAGGTTGGTGAGGTTCGAAAGGTCGAAGCTGTGCCCAGATCGCGGTCGAACGGAGCGCCATCTGATTCACAGTTTTCGCCCGGTAAATCGGCGGAAACTGGGCAGGCGACGGCGTGGCGTACAGTTCCAAACCTGTACTTTATCCTGTACCTTGGGTCAGGTGATTCTTTCGAGCGCAGTCGGGTGGCCGAGCGGCGACGTTGTGCGGCCGTAGAACAGCGAGCGATACGGCGACTCGATGGTGTTGCTAGAAGGGACTCAACCGGCGGGTAACGCAGGAGTGGCACCGCTCTGGGAGCCACACCCCGGCAATCTTTCTACGCGACCGTGCTGGCCTCTTGGCGACGCTTGAACCAGAGCAACGCCGCGATGCCGAACAGCAACATAAGCGCGGTACCTGGCTCGGGCGTGTAAACGAGAAACTCCTGCGGCAATCCGCCAGTGATGCACGGGCCGCTGATGCAGCTCGTGGGCGTATAGATCAAGAAAGCGGCCAGTTGGGAGTTGCTGAGGCTCGCTCCAGACGCCAGATTCAGCCAGTACTGAATACCATTCGCGTTGCTTGAGTTGTTCAGGAAACTGGCGCCGCCGGAAAAGCCCGCCAGATAGGACGAGACGCCAGACGGGTCAAAGAGATCCCAAATGGCATACTGAATCGCGGCTGCCTCCGAATTGTTCGGCTTCGCTATGAGCTGCAGCGTGAGCCAAGCGGCTTCGCTGTAAGTGCCAGCGCCGGTATTAAAGCTCGGCGCGCCGGTTGCCACAGTAGCGAGATTTGTAACGCTCGCGTTCCAGGACTCGTTAATGTAGGACGGGGCGGCAAAATCGTCGCAGATAACAGGCGTTGAGACGCCGTTAATATTGGCGACGTACGGGCCAATGTAGACGTTGAATGCCACACCACCATTACCTGGGCTCGTCAGCGTCATCGTATCGGCATTCGCCGATGGCACCGCCGCAAGGGCCGCCGATACGGCAAGGAAGAAAAGAACTCGCGCTGCTACTTTCACTGGGCCTCGATTCGGAAATCGACCCGCTAGCCCCTCAGTTACCCGGCGGAAATACACGCACCGCCTCGGGTAAATCGCTGCCGTCTTGCGAAAGATACGGGCGGGGCGAACAGGTGTCAAGATGAAAGCATTTCGATAAAAGTACCCAATTCCTATCCCTGTAAACGACTGACAATACGGTAGTTGCCAAAAGTTGAGGGAAATTATCCCATTGTTTATCCCGCGCCGTCAGCGGTTATTTACTCCTCACGATCTTGGTTTTCAGTCCAGCGCGCGTTTGGAGCGACGGATCGGTGAAGCGCGATGTCGAACAAACGTTCGCCGTGCTCGCCGCCAATTCCGGTACAATTGGACCTTAATTTTCATTCGGTTAATGGTGATGCGGCCCTCGTCGCGCGAGTCGGGGTTCGAGTGCACGCAGAGGACGAAATGGCGGAAGAACGTACGAGCCTGCTGCGCAAAGCGCGCAGGATTGTGGTGAAACTCGGTACTTCGACAGTCACTGGAGCGGAAGGCGAATTTTCGCGCGGATGCGTGGAACCGATCGTTCGGTCGATGGCGGCATTGCGGAATTCCGGACGGCAAGTGGTGCTCGTGTCCTCCGGAGCCGTTGGGCTGGGACGCGGTTGGCTAGGCCTTCATCGTTCGCGGCTCGAAGATCTGGTGACCAAACAAGCCTGCGCAGCCGTTGGGCAAAGCCTGCTGATGGACGCGTACAAAGAGCTCTTTTCCGCGCTGGAAATCAAGATCGCGCAGGTGCTGCTCACCGAAGACGATTTCACGAACTGGCGGCGCTACTCAAACCTTCGGCAAACGATGGAAAAGCTATTGGGATTTGACGTGGTGCCGGTGGTGAATGAGAACGATACGGTTTCGACCGCCGAACTTGAGACCTTGGCTCCCGGTTCGCGGACGCCGGCGTTTAGCGATAACGATCGGTTGGCAGCGCTCGTCATGAGCGGGCTCGAGGCCGATGCGTTGGTGCTGCTCACGAATGTGGATGGGCTACTGCGGACGACGGAATACGAGGCGGGAGAGGCGCCCGCAAACGGCGGCGATCGGACTCATAGCGGGGAAGTGATTGGGCTTGTCGAGCAGATGACGCCGGAGTTGAAAGCGCTCGGCAGCGGCCCATCCGCGAGCGGTCGCGGAGGCATGCGCACGAAGCTGGAAGCCGCGGAAATTGCAATGAACTGTGGCGGAATCGCCGTAATTGCCAATGGGAACGACTCGCGGGTCCTTGACCGCCTTTTTGAGGGCGAGCGGGTCGGCACGGCGTTTTTACCCGCCAAACGGATGCGGGGGAAGCGCCGGTGGATTGCATACGCCGCGGGTGTCCGCGGGAGGGTCGTCGTCGATGCTGGAGCGCATCGGGCCATTACACAGGGAAAAGCGAGCCTGCTGGCTTCGGGAATCGTGCGCGTGGAAAATCATTTCGCGCCGATGGATGTGGTGAGCATCGTGGATGCCGAGGGCCGGGAATTCGCGCGAGGTATCGCCAATTGCGCGAGCCAGGAGGCCGAAAAATTTTCCGGCAAGAGGAATGCGCGTGGCAATCGCCGCCCAGCGGGCGCTCCGGTGCTTGTGACACGCGATAATATTGTGTTATTGCAAACGCCATGAGCGAACCGTCGATGGCACCTGTGGAATCGAGCACGAGTTCCGTTGCGCTGCTCGCGGAGCGCGCCCGCGCGGCATCACGCGAGGTGGCGAAGCTTTCCGTCGATGCGCGTAACGAAGCGCTGCGCGCAGCGGCACAGGCGATCGAGAGCGGCGCGGATCGCATTCTGCGAGCGAACGCAGAAGATTGCGCCGCCGGCGACCGCGCCATGGCCGCTGGAAAAATGACATCGGCATTGCTGGCGCGTCTGCGGGTCACAGACCGAGGCATCGCACAAATGGCCAAGCAGGTCCGCGAAGTCGCGGCGTTGACCGATCCGGTCGGCCAGCGGCTCGCGGCCACCGAACTCGACCACGATCTGGTGCTGATCAAAGAATCCTGTCCTCTCGGAGTAGTCGGCGTAATTTTTGAATCGCGGCCGGACGTTGTGCCCCAACTCACTGCGCTCGGATTGAAGTCCGGGAACGCGGTGATCATGAAAGGCGGCTCGGAAGCCGCCGCCACCACCGAGGCGCTCGTGGCGATCTGGCGCGAAGCTCTGGAAAAATATCCGAGCGTGCCGGCAGATTCGATCGTGCTACTGCATTCGCGCGCGGATGTGCTCGACTTGCTGTCGCAGGATCGAAACGTCGATCTGATCATTCCCCGGGGCTCGTACGATTTGGTGCAATACGTGATGCAAAATAGCCGGATTCCCGTACTCGGGCACGGCGAAGGAATTTGCCACGTGTACGTGGATCGCGCGGCGGATTTGGCGAAAGCCGTAGCGATTACCTACGACGCGAAAGTGCAGTATCCGGCGGTATGCAACGCGGCGGAAACTTTGCTGGTCCATGAAGGTATCGCGCGCCAATTTTTGCCGGGTATGGTGGCGAAGCTCAAAGAAACAGGCGTGGAAATCCGCGGTTGCGAGCGGACGCTCGCGCTCTTGCCGGATCGGGATATCGTTCCAGCCACGGAAAAAGACTGGCGGACCGAATACTCGGCGCTGATTTTGTCGATCAAGATTGTCGCGAGCCTAGAACAAGCCATCGAGCATATCAATCGCTACGGCTCGCATCACACGGACGCGATTGTGACGGAGGATTCCGTCGCGGCGGCGCAATTCATGAATGAGGTTGATTCAGCGGGGGTGTTCCAGAACGCTTCGACGCGCTTCGCGGACGGATTCCGCTACGGATTCGGCGCCGAAGTGGGCATCAGCAACGGCAAGCTGCACGCGCGCGGACCGATGGGGCTGGAAGGCCTGACCACGTATAAGTACAAGCTCTACGGAAACGGGCAAATCGTGGCGGACTATGCCAGCGGGAAGAGGCAGTTCACACACCGGCGTTTGCAATAATTCACCGGCGCCGCCACAGGCAAGCGGTTCATCCAATCACGCGAGATCAGCAGGCACAACGGGAGGACTCAGGTCGCAGCATGGGCGAAGAAGAGCGGCTGCAAGAAAGCACCGGGCGCGAAGCGAATTGGAAACGCTGGGGGCCTTATCTCTCGGAGCGGCAATGGGGCACGGTTCGCGAAGATTACAGCGCGAACGGCGATGCCTGGGACTATTTCCCGCACGATCACGCGCGATCGCGCGTGTACCGCTGGGGCGAGGACGGACTGGCCGGCATCTGCGACCGGCATCAGCATATCTGCTTCGCAATCGCGCTGTGGAACGAAAAAGATCCGATCCTGAAGGAGCGGCTCTTCGGGCTGACCAACCGCGAAGGCAATCACGGCGAGGACGTGAAGGAGTATTACTACTATCTGGACGCCACGCCGACCAGTTCCTACCTAAAATATCTTTATAAATATCCGCAGGCCGAGTATCCATACGACCGGCTGGTCGCCGAAAACGGGCGGCGTTCGCGGCTTGATCCCGAATTCGAGCTGATCGATACCGGTGTGTTCGAAGAAAACCGCTACTTCGACGTGTTCGTGGAGTACGCAAAGGCCGCGCCGGACGATATTCTGATCCGCATTACCGCCTGGAACCGCGGGCCGGAAGCCGCGCGGCTGCACGTCCTTCCGACGATCTGGTTTCGCAACCGGTGGTCATGGGGAGAAAAATACGATCCACCCAATGCCGCGCGGGTGGACGGCCTTTCGGGCGCGGCAGTCATCGCTCTTGAGGAATTTCGCTACGGGAAGCGCTGGCTATTGATCGAAGGCACGCCGGAACCGCTCTTCACCAACAACGAGACGAATGACGAGCGGCTATTCAACGCGAGAAACGCGACACCTTACGTGAAAGACGCCTTTCACCGTTACGTGGTGAACGGGGACAGGTTATCCGTGAACCCTGAGGAGAAAGGAACGAAGGCCGCCGCGCATTTCTCCGGCCAGATTCCGCCCGGAGGAAGCTGGACGATTCGGCTGCGATTTTTGGATCGCGATCCTATGGGCGATCCGGCCCCCGCGAAAGAGTTTTTCGGACCGACATTCGACGCAATATTCTCCACGCGGTTGAAGGAAGCGGACGAGTTCTACGCGTCGAAAGCCGGGGAAACGGAAAGCGCCGAAACCAGGCAGGTACAGCGGCAGGCATTCGCGGGATTGCTCTGGGGCAAGCAGACCTATCACTATGACGTGTCGCGATGGCTGGCCGGCGATCCGACGCAGCCTCTGCCGGATCCGGTTCGCGGCGAGGGCCGAAATTCGCAGTGGACGCACCTCTACAACGCCGACGTGATTTCGATGCCGGACAAGTGGGAGTATCCCTGGTACGCGTCGTGGGATGTGGCGTTCCATTGCGTCGCGATGGCGCTGATCGATTCGACGTTCGCCAAAGAACAGCTGATCCTGTTTTTGCGCGAATGGTACATGCATCCGAACGGGCAAATTCCCGCCTACGAATGGAACTTTTCGGACGTGAATCCGCCGGTGCACGCGTGGGCAGCGTGGCGGATATACCGAATCGAGCAGCGCATCAGGGGCAAAGCGGACCGGGAGTTTCTGGAGCGCGTCTTTCTAAAGCTGCTTTTGAACTTCACCTGGTGGGTGAACCGCAAGGATCCGGGCGGGCGCAACGTATTCGAGGGCGGATTCCTCGGCCTCGATAACATCGGAATCTTCGACCGGTCGGTGCCTCTGGCCCCGGGCACGTACATCGATCAATCGGACGGCACTAGCTGGATGGCGATGTTCTGCCTGGACATGCTGGCAATTGCCGTGGAACTGGCGAGGCAAAACCCGGTCTACGAAGACGTCGCCAGCAAATTCTTCGAACACTTCGTTCTAATTTCACGAGCCATGAATAATATGGGCGGTGAGGGCATCGGGCTGTGGAACGAAGAAGAC
>JAGWRH010000228.1 GCA_028876695.1 Acidobacteriota bacterium
GGGTTCGAATCCCACCCTCTCCGCCATACCACGCGCTCGCCTGTTTTAGAATTTTCTGTCCGTTTCCGGTTCGTCGATCTTCCCGGCGGCGGGTTGCGCGCCCCACCAACGCGCGGAATAAACGACGACTGCGGCCGCAAGCCAGCCCGCCGCGTACGCCGGTTGCGCTCGCCAATGCAGCGTGGCGGAATGCATCAGGCCGATCCAGGAAAACCCCGAGGCCGCTAGGCACCACAGCGCGGCCCGCCCAAAATGGCGGTCGATCGTTTCGCTGATTACCGAGGCGATCACCAGGACCAGGAACAGAAATCCATTGCCAAGCCCCTGCACGGAACTCCAGTAAATGGCGCGATCGAGGGCCGCGCGCAGGGCGGGGCTTTCCGCGGAAAGGTGCAAGGCCGGTAGCGCCGAATTCATCGAAGCGGAAACCACGGCGCCGATGGGAATCGCAAATCCAAGCAGCACGGCGCTCCAATATTTGCGGTCCACACGGCGCAGCGTGGCGGTCCCGACGCCCACCGACACGTACGCAATCATGGCGGCGAGAATGGGCCATGGAAACAGTCCGGATATGAAGGCGATCAGCCCGCTGACCACGACGGCGAGAAAGAGCACTGGAGTCCAGAAGGCGTAGCCGATGCGGGCGCCGAGCGCGCGATACGGCGGATGCAGGGCGTACACCACGGGCGAAACGATGCTGCCGCAAATGCCGCAGAGTAGCGTTCCAACCGCGTCGCAAGCGACTATGCTGCGCGCATCGCAGTTATCGCCCGCCGACGCGGCGCCCTCGACGGAGGCGATGTCCTGGAGAACGTGATACATGGAAATCGGGACGATCACGGAAAAATACGGCACGGCCGAAATCATCGCGCGCAGCGGCGCCAGTGAACGCACCCAGGGCAGATCGAGCGATGCGGCGGTCCACGCCGGATGCACGTATCCGACGGCGATGCCAAGGATCAATGGCACGATCCAAGCGACAAGAAACGGCGGCAGCTTCAAGGGAGTGATCGGGACGTTCGCGAAGACCGCTACGCAGACGATTGCCAGCGCCACGATTCCTACCAGCGGCTGGTCGAAAACCCGCTGGAGCAGCACCATGGCCAGGTAGCTGTACATCGCCGCGCCGAAGACGGTCATGGACGCGGGCAGGGGAATGAAGCGGCGAATCGAGCCCGCGAAGGGCGCCATCAGCAACTTGAAGATTCCGGTCCACACGACCGAAGCGGCGCCGATGGCCCAGGCGAGACGGGCGTCGCGCGTTTGGAGATAGACGGGAACGAAAATGGAAAGCGTGAAGGCGAGTATCGCCGGCACGTTGTTGCCGTAAGGATGCGCGGTCACATCGACGCGATTCTCGCGCCGCGCGAGGCGGACGCCCAGCCAGGCGAGACCGGCGGAGCCGAGAAAAAGCCCGGAGGCGAATCCCGGCACGAAATGATCGAGGCTGAATCGCAACGAAATGCCCAGTGGGACGACCAGCAGCACGGGTATGAACATCTGCGCGATGATGCATCCAAGCTGCGCGATGGTCGCGTCAACGTCGCCGCGATGTAACGTCCACCACGGCTGCGACGGCGCGTTTTCGTCGTTTGCCAGCAAAGCCTCCCTCGGCCAGCACGAAAAAGGTGGCG
The DNA here is from genome assembly GCA_028876695.1 of Acidobacteriota bacterium. Taxonomy (GTDB): domain Bacteria; phylum Acidobacteriota; class Terriglobia; order Acidiferrales; family UBA7541; genus Palsa-295. The sequence continues at coordinate 1,635 of JAGWRH010000228.1, forward strand.
GCGGATCAGACCTTGAACGTTTCGAGCGATTCGGGCGCGAAGATCTCTTCGGGTTTGAGTTGGCGCTTCGAGAGCCCCTGCTCGAAGGAGTAGCGGAGAAATGTTTCCAGAGTACGTGTGTTGCGGTCGAGCCCGTAGGGCCAAAAGTCGGAGCCCATCAGGCGGCGGGTTTCGTCGAGGTGGCGGCCCAGCCACGGCAGCATGCAATACAGCGCGCCCGAATCGGAGAGCTGATCGCAGGCGAGCGCTTTTGCGCGCGTGAATGCCTTGAGGAGCGATTGGGCGATCCACGGCGAGCGCTGGTAAACGTCGCGCCGCATGGCAATCACGTGCATGATAGGGAAAATTCCGGTGCGCGAGAAATACTCCTGCTCGACGGCCGGGTAATTTTCGAAGAGGCGCCGGATTCTTCCTTGACCGTCGTTGAAGGTGGAA
>JAGWRH010000229.1 GCA_028876695.1 Acidobacteriota bacterium
CAGCGCCGCTGCCTGATCCGGGTAGGCGCGAACGTAATCGGCCGCACGCGCGATTCCCGCCGCCCCGGCCACGCAGCCGAGGCCAAAAATCGGAATGCGCTTGATGTTCCGCGAGAGACCCATCCGGTTCACCAGCCGCGCATCCAGCGAGGGCGCCGCGATGCCCGTCACCGACGTAACGAATATCGCGTTCAGTTCGCCCGGCTCGACTCCGGCGAGGGCCAGCGCGCGGCACAACGCCTGCTCTCCGATTGTCAGCCCGACTTCGATCCACGCGTCGTTCGCTTGACCCCATCGGTTCATGTTTTCGTAGAACTCGATGGTGCGCGCGGTGTATCGGCCATCCACCTTCATGCTCTCGTCGAGCCGGTCCAAAATATCCGGATTCGGCAAGCGATGCCGCCAATCGTTCTTTAACGCCGTAACGAGAACGTCCTGATCATAGTAGTGCTTCGGAAATGCGCTTCCAATCCCGGCGATTCTCACGTGTCGCGCTCCTAGACCTCTGCCTAAAACAAAACGCTCCCTTATACCACTGATACCACTGGAACTGACAATTGCGGTGAAAACACGGGACGCAAACGACCACCCAGGGCGCCAGAACGGCCGTCCGAAGGGTCCACACGATAGAGCAGTTACGAACTATCGCGTCGGATGCACTGCCGAACCGAGGGGATGCCGAGCCAAATTGCGCTTTTCGCGAGTTTCTACAATGCCCGATTGCTTCCGCAGTCTGCAGCGCTTCGGGCAGGCGACAAAAAAGCCCCGGATCCGGTGGGGATGCAGATCCGGGGCTGTCGGGCCCCAGCGAGCGCCATCGCCCGCTGGGTGAGGGAGTAGAGGGGGCCTGGGCCGAAAAATAATGCAGCTTCTGTTAGTAGTTCCAGCGCTGCAGCAATATCGCCGCTCGGAAGATGATCTGAAGCCCGAGCGTAACTATCACGTCGCGCAACGCCTCCACTTTCTCGCGCATCGCTGCTTCCTTAGACGCTTGCAAGCGGGTTCGACTGTTGCCGAGCCACCCACAAGCGATTGCCGGCGTTGCGCTTCGGTCGGACGCTCGCAAGTGCTCCTGCGGCTTCGGGCTGGAGCTGGCCACGTGACCGAATTGCCGGTTCGCATATGCAAGTTCGCTCATGGCGGCCTCTAGTTCATTACATAGACGGGCATGTCGTGCTCGATCCCAACTACCATGCTCTTGAAAATGTCGACGTCCCAGCTGTCTGCGATCCGCAGCCGAACCACGTCATTCGTCTCCGAAAGCAACCGCCCGCGCAAGGGCACGCGAAGATTCCCCGTAACGACACGCAATACGACCGGCTGCCCCACCCACACCGCGTAGCCACCTTCCATGGTCGTCCTCCTCAGAATCGTGTCCTCGAACGACCCCATTTTGTGGCCGCGCTGCAGACTGGCCTATGGTACAGGTGACTATTTCCAGTGGGAGCAAAGTACTAGCGATTCCGCCGATATGCGGCCAGACGTCCGCCTGCTTTCATGCTATTGTGAATTCAGGGGTTATAGTCGCGCCGCGAGTATGTGGCGCAACAAGGGATACGGAACTGCGTGCTTGAGCTGATCCATCAACTGCTGCATCGGCTCTACGACGTGCGGACCCTCATCGAGTGGGGTGGCACGCTCATGGTCTGCACGATCGTATTTGTTGAGACAGGCCTATTCGTCGGCTTCTTCCTCCCCGGCGATTCCCTGCTTGTCACCGCGGGCGTCTTCGCGGGAGCGGGCCACCTGCACCTGGCGTCGCTGCTGTCGCTGGTTGCACTCTGCGCCATCGCCGGGGACCAGCTGGGTTACTGGATTGGGCGAAAGACAGGCGAAACGCTCTATCGCCGTGAAGATTCGCTGATTTTCAAAAAGCGCCACCTGCGACAGGCCCACGATTTCTACGAACGCCACGGCGCTAAAGCCGTGATCATCGCCCGTTTCGTTCCCATCGTTCGCACCTTCTGCCCGCCCGTTGCCGGCGCCGCCAAGATGACCTATAAGCGGTACCTGCTGTTCGACGTAATCGGCGGAATTCTCTGGGTCTGGAGCATGCTGTTCATCGGATACACGCTCGGACGCACCGTGCCGAACGTGGACGCGAAGATTCAATACATCATCGCCGGGGTGATCGCGATTTCCTTCCTGCCGGCGGTGTATCACGCGTGGAAATCAAAAAAAAACCGTAGCATCGAAGGACCTGCCATCGAGGATTAAGAAATCTAAGGGCCGGGCAGACGGCCGTCCAAAAAGCAAAACGGGGAGCCTGGCAGCTCCCCGTTTTGTTACTGGACGCAAACCGTCAGCGAAGCGCGGAAGCGGCTTCGCTGGCCGCTCGCGGTCGCGAGAGCGGAGAAAATTCAGGCTTTCTTGTCCGGTGGAGTCATGGATACCTCCAAGTGCCTCGGTTCGTTGCCATTCATACCATTGTGATACTCCCGCGCACTTCCCGGCGCAAGCGGAAAATTCCCGGAATCGTCTCTCAATTTTTACCGTAGCTCTCTGAAGAGCGACGTTCCGATCTCGCCTTCGCCGGTGCCAGCCGCCAGCACTCCCGCGCGATGGCCCAATCCTCCTGCGCGCGGATCACCAGCACGCGAACGCGCGCTCCGCCTGCCGAAACGTCCGCATCCAGAATCGGGTTCTCATTTTTTTTCGCATCGAGCTTTACATCCAGGAACTCAAGAGCCGCGCAGGTTGCGGCTCGCACCTCCGGCGAATTTTCTCCAATGCCCGCACTGAAGATCAACGCGTCCACGCCGCCGAGCGCCGCGGCCATCGCACCGATCCCCGCCTTCAGCCGGTGGACAAAAATATCGAACGCCAGCTTCGCGCGCGCATGTCCCTGTTTCATCGCCGCTACGATTTCGCGCATGTCGCCCGAAACGCCCGAAATTCCAAGCAGCCCCGACTGGTGATTCAGCAGCTCGTCAATCTGTTCACCGGAAAGATTCGCTCGGCGCATCAAATGCGTCAGAATCCCCGGATCGACCGATCCCGACCTCGTCCCCATCATCAGCCCTTCGAGCGGCGTGAATCCCATGGTCGTGTCGATACTGTGCCCATCACGAATCGCCGCGAGCGAACATCCGTTCCCCAAATGACACGTGATCATCCGCAGCCGCGCCAATTCCCTTCGCAGCATCCGCGCGGCTCTCTGCGTGCAATATTGATGGTTGATGCCGTGGAACCCGAAGCGCCGGATTCCCTGCTCGGTCCATTCGTACGGCCCGGGATAAATGGCCGCCGCATCCGGCATCCGCGAATGAAAGGCAGTATCAAACACGGCGACCTGCGGGAGGTTTCCGCATTTCAGCTCGAGCGTTTCGATTCCGTCCAATTCCGCCCGGTTGTGCAGCGGCGCCAGGGCGGCCATTCTCTCGATCGCCCCTTTCACTGCTGGCGTGATGATCGCCGACTCGCGAAATTCCCGCCCGCCGTTGACCACGCGATGCCCGGCAATGGCGATCTCCTCAGGCGAACGAAGCACCGCCGCCGCGCCGCTCCAGATCGATGCGAGCAGTTGAGACGTGGCTTGCTTGCGTGACTCGGCCTCGACTCGGTTGTTGACGCGCGCGCCGCGCAGGTTGGACACTTCGATTTGCGCCCGATCTCTCCTTAGCGTGCCATCCCACTCGATTCGTCCTTGCCACACCGGCTCCTGCGGATCATCGCCGGGCGGTTTCTCGATGCAATAAACCGCGGCCTTTTGACTACTTGACCCGGAATTGAGCACCAGAATATTCATCGATTCGTGCGCAACCCTCGCAGTGCGTGCGTGCAACGCGGCGGCTTAATACGGCCATTTCCATTTCCGAATTTCTGGCAGGTCCTGCCCATGCGAGTAGATATACTCGTGATGCTCCACCAGCTTATTTCGGATGAATTGCTTGAAGTGCCCGCCGATGCGTAGCAATCGCGGCACGCGATCCACCACGTCTCCCGCCAGATGCAGCCGGTCCAGGTCGTTTCTCACGGTCATGTCAAACGGCGTCGTGGTGGTGCCTTCTTCCTTGTAGCCACGCACGTGCAAATTATCGTGATTCGTGCGGCGATACGTGAGCCGGTGAATCAGCCACGGGTATCCGTGGTAGGCGAAGATGATCGGCTTATCGATCGTAAAGAGCGAATCGAAGTCCCGGTCCGAAATCCCGTGCGGGTGCTCCGAGGGCGGCTGCAGCGTCATAAGATCAACCACGTTCACCACGCGCAGCTTGACGTCCGGAAAATGTTGCCGCAGCAAGTCCACTGCGGCGAGCGTTTCGAGCGTCGGGACGTCGCCCGCGCATGCCATCACCGCGTCCGGTTCGCCGCCATCGTCGTTCGAGGCCCAGTCCCAAATCCCCAGCCCGTTCGTGCAGTGCTTCACCGCCGACTCCATATCGAGCCACTGCAGCTCCGGCTGCTTTCCCGCTACGATCACGTTCACATAACTTCGGCTGCGCAGACAGTGATCCGCCACGGAGAGCAGACAATTCGCGTCCGGCGGCAAATAAACGCGCACCACATCCGCTTTTTTGTTCACCACGTGATCGATGAATCCGGGGTCCTGATGCGTGAAGCCGTTGTGATCCTGCCGCCACACGTGCGACGTCAGCAGATAATTCAGCGAAGCAATCTTCCGCCGCCACGGCAGGTCGCGCACAACCTTCAGCCATTTCGCGTGCTGGTTAAACATCGAATCCACGATATGGATGAACGCCTCGTAGCACGAAAACCAGCCGTGGCGCCCGGTCAGCAG
>JAGWRH010000230.1 GCA_028876695.1 Acidobacteriota bacterium
CCGTGATCAACCTGAGCCTGAAGGAGCAAACGTCTTCGGTGCTCAAGACTCTGACGCCGCGCGAGGAGAAGGTCATCAAGATGCGCTTCGGCCTGGACGACGGCAGCGAGCACACGCTCGAAGAAGTGGGCCAGTCGTTCGCCGTCACGCGCGAGCGCATCCGCCAGATTGAAGCGAAGGCCCTGCGCAAGCTGCGCCATCCTTCCCGGTCGCGGAAGCTGCGCGCGTTTCTGGAGACCTCCGCGAACGATTACTGATCGCTTCGCGGCAAGAACGTATCGCAAAGAAAAAGGGCTGCAGCCTCCCGGTTGCAGCCCTTTTTTGCTGATACATCCGCATCCCGGTTCGCCCGCGTTGCCGCAGCGCCCCGGAACGCGCGGCCTTACTTCGCCATCGGTTTCGCGGGTGCTGCCTTGGCTTTCCTTGCTTTTTTCTTGGCCATCGTTGTTTCTCCGAGCGAACGAATTGCCCTCGCGGGCGTTGATTCACCTTATACGTAAAGCGAGAGGCAAAGTCCACGACCGATTGCAAGATTTTGCGTACTACGTCCAGATTTTTAGTACAGGTATCCCCAAGGAGGCCGGACCCGGACGATTCGGTTTTCCGATAGCGTGAGACTACGAGCTCCCGATGAGTATCCCCACGGCGAATACCGCGGCGCCGCCCACGATGACCTGGAAAGTGGACGAGACCAGCGGGGTATCCATGTATCGATGCCTGACATAGCTGATTGCCGCCAGCTCCACCACGACCACCACGAGAGCTAGCGTAAACGCGGCGTGAAAACTCGAAAGGAGGAATGGCAACGAGTGCCCAAGCCCACCCGCAGCGGTCATGGCCCCGGTCACCGCGCCTCGGACGTATGGCCTGCCTCGTCCGGTGAGTGACCCATCATCCGAGAGCGCCTCCGCAAAAGCCATGGAGATCCCGGCCCCGACCGACGCCGCCAATCCCACGAGCAGCGCCGCCCGGCTTTGATGCGTGGCAAACGCGGCGGCGAAGATCGGCGCCAGTGTTGAAACCGACCCATCCATCAGCCCGGCGAGACCCGGCTGCACGATCTGCAACATGAACATCCGCCGGCGCGAGGACTCCTCTTTAGCCCGCTCGCCGGACTCGATCTGCTGCTCCTTCAGCGATTCTGCGAATTCCGAATGCTGCCTTTCCACCTCGGCCAGGTCGCCGAGCAGCTTGCGTGTGGGCGCGTCGGAGATTCTTGCGAGTGCCCGCTCGTAGAAATGCCGCGTTTCGCCCTCCATCAGTTCGACCTGCCTGCGTACCGTGTTGATCCCCAGTGGGCGCACCAGCCAAACCGGCTTGCGTTCGATGAAGCCCTTCACGTCTTGCCGCCGGATCAGCGGGATGTGCTCCCCGAACCGCCGCCGGTACATCTCCAGCAGCCGCTGCCTGTGCCTGGATTCTTCTGCCTGCATTTCATCGAACTGCTTAGCCGTCGACGGATACGACTCACGGAGGCCGTCCGCGAAATCGCCGTAAACGCGGCTGTCCTCCTCCTCCAATCCGATCGCGAGCGCCAGGATCTCGCGCTCCGTCAAGTCCTTGAAGTTTTTGTTAGCCACGCTCGTCACTCCTGTCGAGAGGACACTCCGGACCGGAATACTGCGTAAGAGTCACAAGGCCACAGCTTTCGGGCGTTGTGACCCAAACTAGTGCGTCATTGAATAGATGATGAAATTGATTCCAACGCGGTAGGCGGTAGATGCGGCCTTCTCGGGGTAGCGGGGGCTGTCCGCCCATTCCCATGCGTCGCCGACGTCCGAATTGTGGCAGATGGCAATCACGATCCGACCCTTGTCGTCGCGGACGCCCATCCATCGTGGGTGCACCATATCGGGCGAAAGAGGCCACCTGCGTCCCCATATGTGTCGCGTTCCGGGCACCTGCACCCGGTCGTCCAGATCGTAGACCACGTGAAAGATCTCGCCGCTGTTCGGCAGATCTTCAATGGCGTGCCCCGGCAGGATCATCTCCACCCCTGATTCCATCGTGGCCCATTCCTCGTCGCCCCAGGAATCGTCCAGCATGATGAATCCGCCACGATCGATGAATTGGCGAAGGCGCTTGGCCTGGGCATTATTCAAACGCCATCCGCCGGGATCTTCAACGTACACCCAGGGATAACTAAAGATCTCGTCGCCATTCGCGTCTACGATGTGCTCCATCGATCGCGAATCGATGCGCGAGAGCCTCTTAACGCCCAAAATGAACTGCCGGTCGGCTTTCGGGTAATCCGCCGCCCAGCGCTGGAAACCGTACGACCCGAATTCATCGCCGAGGTCGTAATGGAACCGGGCGAACGTCCATTCCGCGTGTTCATTCATGTTTTCCGGCGCGAAGCTTTCGCCGTCCATATCAATGATGCCGTGTCCCGGTGAGTAGCCCGGATATCCGCCGAACTGCGCCAGGAGAACTCCTGCGAACGCCAGCCCGACAACCGCCAGCGTCGCGATCCGCCACGCACCGCTGGCTGCGTTTCGCGTGCGCCCAGGTTCGAGAGGCCTACCCGTCATTTTGCCTCGCTGATTTGACGATACCACAATCGACCGGCGCGCATTCTGCGCCGCCATCCGCCCAGCGATCCTGCGAATCCGCTCTGCCGAAGCGAAGAATGTGCGGTTGAATCGGAGATTTCTAGCCCTGACGAGTTTTGCGGCGGCTCTCCGTCTTCATAGGATGCGTTATATTCGAGTCATGAAGCCCAACGCGCACGTTGTGAAAGTGCTTGCCTTCGACGTCTTTGGCACCACCGTCGACTGGCACGGCTCGATCGTTCGCGAAGGCGCCGTGTGGTCTTGCGAGAAAAAGTTGGATATCGACTGGTCACAGTTTGCCGAGCGCTGGCGCGCCGGCTACCAGCCAACACTCGAAAGGGTCCGCCGCGGCGAGCTCCCGTGGATGAAGCTCGATGAAATTCATCGCGGCATCCTGGATGAGGTCCTGGTCGAATTCAAGGTGACAGGGCTATCCGATGAGGAGAAAGATCAATGGAACGGCGTCTGGCATCGCCTTGCCCCCTGGCCCGACGCCATTGAAGGTCTTGTCCGTCTGAAGAAGCACTTCATCATCGCCACGCTTTCCAACGGCAACGTGTCGCTTCTCGTCGATATCGCCAAATACGCGAGCCTGCCGTGGGACGCGATCATTTCGTCCGAACTTTTCCGGCGTTATAAGCCCGACGCCGCAAATTACCTGGGCGCTGCCGATCTCCTCGGCTGCGAGCCAGACGATCTTATGATGGTCGCGGCCCATCCTTCGGATTTAAAGGCTGCGCGCGAGTGCGGGCTCAAAACCGCTTTCGTCCGGCGCCCGCTCGAACATGGTGCTCAGCCGGCCGGCACCGCGAGTGTATCGGCGGCGCCGGGCGCGGCATCCGATCCTTCCGCTCCCGCGTGGGACGTGACCGCAGCCGACTTCATCGACCTGGCCGCACAGCTTTCATAAGTTGAATTTCTATCCAGGCACAAAAGCTCTCAGGCGGGCATTCGCTTGAAAATCGCGGATGATATTCAGTGCGTGATCGTCGTGAATCTTCCATTTATAACCGGATCGCGTTCGTTTTCCTCGCAATCCGTTTCCTCGACCATGCGATTGAAATCAGTGACGCGGGTGTGCAGGATGGTGGCGTGCATCGGTTTGGTCAGCGCCACGGGATCTTCCACCGTGTAGTCGATCTGCATGTGATCGTGATCGACCATGCGAACGCGCTCGATGAAATGTAGCTGCTCGCTCGTCGGAAAGAAAAAGCCGGAAAGCTGGCCCGTGTAGAGGCGGGGTTTTGTCGAGATCGTGTCAATAACCAGCGTATCGCCTTCCCAATGCCCGATCGAATCGCCCATCAGCGTTGGCCAGAGCTCGTCTTTCGGAGTGTGTAGCCGTCCGTCCGTATAGATGTGGCGCACCGCGCCAACGGTGCTGACGAACGTCGTCTCCTCGGGCGTCACGAGCCACTCAAACATTCCCGGAGTGAGCGTCGCGGGAAACGGGGGATCAACGCATAGCGGCGGATGCGTTTCCGGCGGGTGGTCTGGGTCCGCGGCGACAGCGGCTTGCACTTTCTTCAGGATCGCATCGAACTTCGCCTGATATTCCGGCGTAAACGCGGGCTTGAGAACGGTCGCGTAGTACTTCAATCGGCGCTGGCCTTCGGCGCTGAACTGCTGGCCGTCGGATTGCCCGACAAAAGCGTCGAGTTCCCAGATGCCGGACCAATTCGGCAGCTTGGCGAATGCTTCGACGCGCTCTTTGGTCGATGTCTGCGCGCGTGCTGGGACGAGAACGCCAGCGATCAGCACGATCGGCAAAACCGATAACGCGACGTGCAATACGATTCCGCGAATGAGCTTCGGCGTCATTTCGGCGGCACCGCGGGTCTGCCAATGACTTTTCCGTCGGGGCCCGTGACCGAAAGCACTAATCCGCCACGCTGGCCGTCCCGCAGAGGATTGATGAGGATCGTGACCTTGTCGCCGGGTTTCAAACTTC
>JAGWRH010000231.1 GCA_028876695.1 Acidobacteriota bacterium
CGGCGGCGGCGCGACGGTTTCATATAAAGACAAAGCTGGCAAAGCGCAGTCGGTCAGCGCCGAAAAAGTCTTGATTGCGGTGGGGCGCCGGCCGCTGACGGAAAATACGGGAATCGAGAAGACTCAAGCGAAAATCGAGCGCGGGTTCGTGCACACAAACGCGTACATGGAAACCGACGAGCCACGACTGTACGCTATTGGCGATATCGTTGCGGGGCAGCCGCAACTGGCACACGCCGCTTCCATGCAGGGGATTATCGCGGTCGGGCGGATGACTGGAAAGCAGGTGCAGCCGTTCGATCGCAAGCGGTGCCCCAACGCCACGTATTGCGAGCCGCAAATCGGCTCGATTGGATTGACCGAGAAGCAAGCGCGCGAGGCGGGATACCAGGTGAAGACCGGGAAATTCCCGTTCCTCGGCAACAGCAAAGCCAGCATCCTGGGTCATCACGAAGGCTTCATCAAGGTAGTGGCAGAGGCGAAATACGGCGAAATCCTCGGCGTCCACGCGATTGGCCCGCTGGCGACGGAGATTATCGCCGAACCGGTGGCCGCACTGGGTCTGGAGGCCACGCTCGACGATATGGCCGCTACGATTCACGCACATCCCACAGTGTGGGAAGCAATGGGAGACGCGTTCAACTCCGTGCGCGGCCTCGCGATCAACTATTAGCTCCGCGGTGGTTCCGGGTCACTTTGAATTTGATGGCTTGTGTGACGATCAAGAGAATCCAAATTGATCGCCACGGCCGCCATTCACGATTTGAATTTCGATATTGACATGCAGCGGCCTCGAAAAGTCGTCTGGGTCGTGGATATTGGGCTGATCGCCTACGAGCCCGCGTGCGCGTTGCAGCGCGAACTGGTGGAAGCCCGCAAAGCCGGTGCAATTCCCGACGTTTTGATTTTATGCGAGCATTCAAACGTCATAACGCTTGGGCGGAACGGGAAACGGGAAAACCTGCGCGCGAGCGACGGTTTGCTGGCGCAGATGAGCGTGGAGTTCCATGCTACCGACCGCGGGGGCGACATCACGTATCATGGGCCGGGGCAAGTGGTTGGATATCCGATTCTCGATCTCGCAGGGCATCGGCGCGATATCCGTTGGTACGTGGAACAGATCGAAGAACTGATGATCCGGGCGACCGCCGATTTCGGCCTCGAAGCGCATCGTAGCGACGCGAATCACGGCATATGGGTCGATGGCCCATCTGGCGAAGAGAAGCTTGCGGCGCTTGGCGTGCATCTGAGCCGGTGGATCACGTCGCATGGATTCGCTTACAACGTGACCACCGACTTGCGGTACTTCGATTTAATTGTGCCGTGCGGCGTGGCCGGCAAGCGCGCCACGTCGCTAGAACGCGCCCTGGGGCGGTCCGTGGCGATCGAAGAAGCCCGCGGACGGCTGGCGCGGCATTTTGGAGAGGTTTTCGGACGCGAGCCGGTGCGCATCGATCGCGCAGAGCTCGATCAGCGGCTGCGCGCAATGCGCGCGCGTCAAGAGCAGACAAATTCAGCGGCATGATGGGGCTGGACCGAGTGAGCATGGGAAAAGGAACCGCGCAGCGAATGAACGGTACGCTGAGCCGCGAACAGCATCTTGAGCTGTATTACTTCATGCAGCTCAATCGCCAACTGGAGGAGCGGCTGGTGCGGCTTTTCCGGCAGAACAAGATTGTCGGTGGCGTTTACTCCAGCCTCGGGCAGGAAGCAATTTCCGTGGGCACGTCGTATGCGCTGGAACAACGCGATTGGCTCGCGCCGATGATCCGCAATATCGGAACGCTGCTGGTGAAAGGGTTCAAGCCGCGCGACATCTTCACGCAGCACATGGCTAAGGTCACGTCTCCGACGCATGGTAAAGACGGGACGAGCCACTTTGGCGATTTGAAGACATTACATGTGGTCTCGCCGATTTCGATGCTTGGCGATTTGATTCCGGTGATGGCGGGTGTGGGCATGGCGGGCCGCTACCTGGGACAACAGATCGTGGCCATGACGTGGATTGGCGATGGGGGCAGTTCCACCGGGGCATTTCATGAAGGCTTGAATCTCGCGGCCGTGCAGCGAGCGCCGCTGGTGCTGGTGCTCGAAAATAATCAGTGGGCCTATTCGACACCTGTAGCCCGGCAAGTGCCGCTGAAAGATCTCGCCGACCGCGCGCTGGCCTATGGCATCAAATCCCGCATCGTGGATGGGAACGACGTGATTGCCGTCTATGAGACCGCGAGATGGGCCGTGGACGAATGCCGCGTGGGACGAGGTCCCATCCTGATCGAAGCAAAGACGATGCGCATGAAGGGGCATGCACAACACGATCCCGCCGAGTACGTACCAAAGGACATGCTCGAATACTGGAAAGCGCGCGATCCGATCGCGAGGTATGAAAAATATCTGACGAATAGCGGCTTGTGGGACGCAAAAACCAAGGCGGAAATCGACGCGCGCATCGAGCGCCAGCTCGACGAGGATCAAAAATTCGCCGAGGAATCGCCGCTGCCAGACCCACAATCGGCTGAACAGGGTGTCTATTGCGAGGGCTGCCACGAAATCGAGGCGGATTGGCGGCGGCCGAAAGAACAAGTGATGCCGCCCGCGGCAAGCGTCGAGGCGGTGTGGAAAGTGGCGGATTTTGGCGCAGCGACGATTCCGACGGGGGCCACTCAGAGCAAACCAGAAGCGCAGCCAGCAGTTCATTATCCGAAGCACGCACACCAGACAGGGCACGGCGCATCTCAGCCGCCGCGATCAACCGAAGCATCGGCCGGAAAGCCAGCAGGCGAGGATCTCTCGGGAGCGCCGCCCTTGCGGGTTCCGTTCGGCCGGGGGCCGAAAGACCGCAGCTTCGAGCGCGAGAAGCAGCAAAATCAGCCCGCTAAGCAGAATCGCCACCGGCGGCGGAGACGATGATGGGCGAAGTGACGATGCTCGAGGCAATCCGTGAGGCGCTCTTCGAGGAATTTGAGCGCGACCCCGCGGTAGTCGCGCTCGGCGAAGATATCGGCGTTTTCGGCGGCGCGTTCAAAGCGACGGAAGGCTTGCTGGCGAAATTTGGGCCGGAGCGGGTGATCGATACGCCCATCAGCGAAACGGCCATCGTCGGCGCGGCTTGCGGAATGAGCTATCTCGGATTGCGGCCTGTCGTCGAGATGCAATTCATCGATTTCATCGCCTGCTGCTTCAACCAGGTGACGAATTTCGCGGCCAAATCGCACTATCGCTGGGGTGCACCCGTGCCGATGGTTATCCGCGGGCCATCGGGCGGAGGAGTTCATGGCGGGCCGTTCCATTCGGCGAATCCGGAGATGTATTTCGTGCACACGCCGGGGTTGAAGGTGGTGTACCCATCAACGGCTTACGATGCCAAAGGGCTGCTGAAGTCGGCCATACGAGATAACAACCCGGTGCTCTTCTTCGAGCACAAGTTTTTGTATCGCCGCATCAAAGAGGAACTTCCCGATGCCGAATACACCGTGCCGATCGGCAAAGCGGCCGTGCGCCGCGAGGGGCGCGATTTGACAATTCTGAGCTATGCGGCGGCGGCGCATACGTCGCTCGAAGCCGCGCAGGTTTTGGCCAAGGAAGGCACCGAAGTGGAAGTGATCGACCTGCGGACTCTGCTGCCGCTGGACCGGGAAACGATCATCGAGTCGGTGAAAAAGACGAACAAAGTACTGGTGGTGCACGAAGATACACGGACGGGTGGCATTGCAGGAGAAATCGCGGCTGTCCTGTGCGAAGATGCTTTCGGCTACCTGGATGGACCGGTGGCGCGGGTCACCGCGCTCGATACCCCGGTTCCGTATGCCCCGCCGCTGGAACAGCGGTTTCTCCCCAGCGTCGAAAAAGTTGCGGCCGCGGCGCGGGAATTGGCAAAATACTAATCTCTTAAGAAAGCAGGTCTTGCTCCGTGGGCAAAACCAAGGGACTGAACCAAGCTGAGTTCGAGACCGGGACGGACGTGCGAATTGCGGGCCGGGCTTTCCTGGAAGATTTTATGGACGCCGGGCAGTACCATCATGAACTGGAGCCCGAGCAGATCGAGTATGCCGACCGCGTAGCGAAGGTGGAGAAGGTCGAGTTCTTCCATGGGGGCGACGAAATTTACACGCTCGAAGGCATTCCCGGCGCGTGGCACGAGGAGTGCCTGCGGAGAGCGTAAGCTCCAGAATTTCGTTCAAAGTATCCGTATTAGCTGAGGAGAACATCATGGCAGTTGACGTCATCATGCCCCAGATGGGCGAGAGCATTTTTGAAGGCACGATTACGAAATGGCTGAAAAAGCCCGGTGACAAGATCGACCGCGACGAGCCACTATTTGAAATTTCAACAGACAAGGTGGACGCGGAAATACCTTCACCCGCTGCCGGCGTGTTGAAGGAGATCAAAGTCAACGAAGGCCAAACCGTGCCGGTGCAGACCGTGGTAGGAACGATCGACGCCGCCGGCGCCGCAGCGGTAGCTCCGGCACCTGCGCCTGCGAGGCCGGCGGTAGCGCCGCAGCCGCAACCGAAGGCCGAGGCGTCCAAGCCCGCAACTGCTCCGCCGCCCCCGCCGGCACCGACACCGAAACCAACGGCACCTGCCGCGGCTGCTCCCGCACCCGCCCCAGTACGTCCGCAAGAGCAACGCGGCGACGGGGACAAAGTTCGCACTTCGCCGCTGGTACGCCGGATTGCGCGGGAACATCAGATCGACGTTTCACAAGTGCCGGGGACTGGCGCGGGCGGACGCGTGAGCAAGCGCGACATTCTAGCCGCGGTCGAAGGCGGCGCCGCGCCGGCGTCCGCTTCGCCTGCCGCTCCGCCTGTTAAGCCCGCCGCAGGTGCGCCTGCCGCCTTGCTCGAGTCAGCTGTGCCGCGTGACCGCATGTATTTCGGGCAATACGAAGTTCAGCCGATGTCCATCATGCGCCAGCGGATCGCGGAGCACATGGTGCTTTCCAAGCGAACCTCGCCGCACGTGTATTCGGTCGAAGAAGCGGACGTGACGGCGCTTGTTTCACTCCGCGCCAAGTTGAAGGACAAGTTCGAACAAGAATCCGGCACAAAGCTCACGTTCATGCCGTTCTTCATCCGCGCAGCGGTCGAAGCGTTGCGCGCATACCCCACAGCCAACTCATCGGTGGACGGCACGAACGTGGTGCTTCACAAAGAATGCAATATCGGCATGGCCGTGGCGCTTGACTGGGGGTTGATCGTACCGGTGATCAAGAACGCCGAGGAGAAGAACTTCCTCGGCCTGGCGCGCGCGGTGAACGACCTGGCCGAGCGCGCCCGCAGCAAAAAGCTGAAACCGGAGGAGGTGCAGGAAAGCACGTTTTCGATCACCAACCCCGGCGTTTTC
>JAGWRH010000019.1 GCA_028876695.1 Acidobacteriota bacterium
AAAATCGAAAATCGCCGCCGCGCATAGGGGAAACTTTTTCGAAAGTCGCCTCCCCGTTCCGCACTAGCCATTTACCAGTTGGTTTTATCCATCTGATCTGTTCCTGCCCATCCTCCGATACCCGTTTTGGGCAGCGCGCCCGACGCGGAAGGGCAGGTTTTATCAACAGCACACCAACCCAGAAAGTCGGTTGACAGTCTTTGTCGCGGATGTAATAAACGAACCACGGGGGATGGTACCAGAGCTGATAGTACTAACCACTCTGCTACCTCGATCGCCCTGGGGTTGGGCGAATTCGAACCGAAGATCACAAGCAGTTCTCAGTAGCGCCACACAGATTCCGTGAAGCCGCCTGCATGCCGGGCGGCATGGGAGTGAGGGGCCGCGCGATGTTCAACTTGGGGAAATCGAAGTCGCTAATTGGCCTAGACATCGGTTCCAGTTCCGTCAAGGCGGTGGAGTTAAAGAAAGCCCGCGACGGCTATGAACTGGTCAGTTTCGGCCTCGAGCCGTTAGCTCAAGACACGGTTGTGGACGGCGCCATCATGGACGCGCCTTCCGTGGCCGAGAAGATCATCGCCATTTTTGACGCCCAGAAGATTAAGACCAAGGAAGTGGCGACGTCAGTCTCCGGACATTCGGTGATCGTCAAGCGCGTGAGTATGCCGCTGATGACGGAAGAGGAGCTTTACGATCGAGTGCAGGCAGAAGCCAGCCAGCATATCCCCTTCGACATCGCGGACGTGAACCTCAGCTACCAACTCCTCGAGGCCACCGAAAGCCAGATGGATGTCCTGCTGGTGGCGGTCAAGAAAGACAAGATTTTGAACCATACCAATGTGCTGGCGCAGGCAGGCAAGGCGCCAATGGTAGTCGATATCGACGCGTTCGCCCTGCAGAACTGCTACGAGGCGAATTACGACCTCGATCCTTCGCAGGTTGTGGCGCTGCTCAACATCGGAGCCAGCGTGATGAATATCAACATAATCCGTGGCTGGACTCCACTTTTCACCCGCGACGTTTCGGTGGGAGGAAATCAGTACACCGATGCGCTTCAAAAGGAACTGGACCTGAGCTTCGAGGATGCGGAAAAGCTGAAAATGGGCGGCACCCTTGCCGGAGTGAGCGAAGAACAGCGCTCCGCCATTATTCGCTCGGTTTCGGACATCTTGATCCTCGAAATTCAAAAAACGTTCGACTTTTTCCGCGCCACCGCCAGCGGGGAGAACATCCGGCGAATTGTCGTGGCCGGCGGAACCGCTCGCGTGCCGGGGCTGCTCGATTTCCTGAAGGAAGAGTTCGCGATGCCAGTCGAAGAGCTGTATCCATTCCGGAAGATCGTCGTAAATCCAGGGCGGCACAACGAGGAGCAGCTTCGGGAATGGGCGCCGCGCCTGGCGATCGCGGTCGGATTGGCGTTGAGGAGTTTCGATACCCCATGATTCGCATAAACCTTCTCGGACAAGTGCGGCCGAAGGCCGCGAAACAGGCGGTTCCGCTGGAAGCGACTGTGCAACTTTTGTTCTTTATCGTGGCTCTCGCACTCGCTCTCGTGGTGATCGGCGTCTCGTATTACCAGCAGAAACGCGAGCTTGATGCCACGAATAACAAGATTCTGGCACTTACCGCTGAAAAGCAAAGCTTGCAACAGGTCAAGCAGGATGTGGACCGCTTCCAGAGTCAAAAGGCGGTACTCCAGCAGCGCATCGATGTGATCGAGACGCTTCAAAAGAACCGCACCGGCGCGCAGGAATTACTGCAGATGGTAGCCAATACCGTGGTTCGCGTGGACGCTCTCTGGCTGACGTCGCTGAACCGAGATGGTTCTTCGCTGACGATCGCCGGCGAAGCCGGTTCTATCGATGCGGTCGCCAATTTTCTCACGGAAATGAAACGCTCCGGGTATTTCGATCAGATCGAACTGAAGGAAGCGAAGGAAAACGACATCGTCCCATCCGTGGAGACCTTCGCGTTTTCGCTCACTGCGTCCGTTGCGGGAGTCCAGCCAAGCTCCGGCACGCCGTCATCGCCGTCAAAGACCGGCGCGCCATCTTCGGCGGCACCGCCTAAGGGGAGGATCTAAGCCATGGCGACCCCGTTTAAAGAGTGGCCGTGGCCCCTTCAGGCGCTGTTCTATGCGGGCCTCGTCGTGGTTTTGGTGCTAGTCGGCTTCTATCTACCGGGCTCGCCCCTCGCTAGCGTTCGGTCGCAGCTGGAGGATGCGCAGGCCCGGCTAAACCGCTCCAGGCGGACGTCGAGAGCCTGCGCGTTTACAAGCAGCGCCGAGCGGAACTGCAATCCGATATGGACGCGTTACAAAAGCAGCTGGCGACTCTGCAAACCATCGTGCCGGAAGACAAGCAGACCGATCAGTTCATCTTGATGGTTCAGCGCGCCGCCGCGACTTCCGGCGTCAGTATTCGCACGCTGACGGCAGAGCCCGTGGCGCAGAAGGAATTCTACTTCGAGATGCCGTTCAAGATTGAGGCGGACGGTCCGTATTACTCCGTACTTGACTTCTTTTCTAGGCTCGGCCGGCTTTCCCGAATCATGAACGTCGGTGAGCTACAGCTGAAATCGCTTAGCTCACAAACTTCAGGCGGCAAATTTCGCATCGCTCCCGGCACATCTGTGTCGGGTACATTCACGATCACGACCTTTTTCACGGGCTCGGCCGAGCAGCAGGCAAGCGCCACAACGGCCGCTGCCAAGGCCAAACGGTAGGCAACCATGACGAGATTCGCGAGACATTGCGTCAGTTCCGTGGCCGTCCTGGTGGCGGTGCTGAGCTTGGGAACCGCGATTTGGGCGCAGGGGAAAGCGGTGAAGAAGGCAAAGCCGCCGCGGAAGGCTCACTCCGCGTCTAAGGCAAAAGTTCCGGCGAAGCCGGCTGCGAAGGCCACTCCAGCTACTCCGGTCGCGGTGGCCGCTACGGCAACTCCGGCGAGCAATGCCGCACCGGCGGAGAGCGACGCGTCAATCGATTTGGTAGGGAAACGCGATCCGTTCGTTGCGCTGGTGAACACGTCGAAGGGCGGAGCCGAACACCTGCCGCCCGGAAAAGCCGGCTTGGTGATCGGGACGCTGACGGTGCAGGGCACGGTGCAAGGCGCGAACGGAATGATCGCGGTCATCGCCAATCCGGATCAGCGAGTTTACTTTGTGCGGGAAGGCGACCGTCTGTACGACGGCGACGTCCAGAAGATCAGTTTGGACGGAGTAACGTTTGAGCAGAATACGAAAGACGCCTTCGGGAAGCCGATCGAGCGGACGGTAGTTAAGCGAATCTACCCGAGCGCAGGAGAGCAGCAATGAGGATGATGGGGAAGGCGTGGGGGTTGGGCGCGCTAATTGCGGCTGGCTTATTGCTGTCGAACGGAGCGGTGCGAGCGGCCGATGCGCCCATCGTACACGTCAAGGTGGCGCCATCCGGCAGTGCGACCCGGCTCGATGCACAGGCTACCGGGCCTTTCGACTATTCCACGTATCAGCCGAGCGGGCGCATGTACGTCTTGGATTTGAGCGGAGTCTCCGCGGCTGATCCGGCGGGGTTGCGCGAGCTGAATGCTGGTCTGATTCAGGGCTACCGCGTGCTGAGCTATTCGACCGGCGACCGTCCGAACGTACGGCTCGAGGTCTTGCTTGCGCCGGGTGCCAGTGTCCAGGTTCAGCGCCCTGATTCGCAGGACGTTTCCGTAGTGGTTTCGCCGGGCGACAAGTTTGGCCGTTCCGAAAACCTTCTCAATCCCGCGTCGGCGCCCGTTCTTCTGCCGGATGCGAGCGCCGGGAGTGCGGCGCGAACCGGCATGGGGATAATCCAGCAAGTGAGCCTCGCGGAGAATCAGGGCACCACCACCGTCAATATTTCGGCGTCCGGACGGGTGACCTATCGCTCGATGCGCTTGCGCAATCCTGATCGACTGGTTCTCGACTTCGCTTCTTCGCGGCTCCGTACGCCCGAGGGCCGAATTGCCAGCAAGCTCGATCCGGTCCGGGACGTTCGAATGGCGCAATTCCAGCCGGATGTGGCGCGCGTCGTCATCGATCTGCAAAAATCGAACGTGCCGTACCAAATTTCGCGCAATGGGGACCTTGTGACCGTCGCGTTTAACGCTGCGGGCAAGTCGACGCGGTCTGCTACGGATGCGAACGCTCGGAATGCGGATCTCGTCACTACGAAATCTGTGCTGGCTGCTGATAAGCCGAAGCCGCGCGGAGGATTGCTGCAAAGCAGCGCAACTGTTCCTGCTCCTGCAGCCGTTTTGCCTGTAAATCTTACGCAGCCGGTGGCTGGAGCTTTGGCTTCGCCTGCTCCGCGGCCGGGTACGCCCGATACAACCCCGGCAGCACCGCAAGCGGCCGCTGCCACAAGCCAAACCAAATACACGGGTGAACCGATATCCGTCAATTTGAAAGACGTCGATCTGCGCGATTTCTTCCGCCTGATTCACGAAATCAGTGGCTTGAACGTGGTGGTCGATCCCAGCGTGCGGGGCAGTTTGACCATCGTTCTCGATGATGTGCCGTGGGATCAGGCGCTCGATATCGTCCTCAAAAACAACGATCTGGATAAGCAGCTGGAGGGCAACGTTCTGCGCATCGCGACAAAGGCCACCCTTCGCAAGGAAGCGGAAGAAACCCGCGACCTGGCCCTGGCTCAAGCCGAAGCCGCAAACGTCATCACTACGACCCGTGTGCTCAGCTACGCGAAGGCCACCAGTCTCGTAGATACACTCAAAAAGTTCCTGTCGCCGCGCGGCGATATCATCGCGGACGACCGGTCAAACACGCTAATAATTCGTGATATTCCTACCACCCTGCCGGTGATCGATAACCTGATTCGCGAACTCGACCGCCGTTCGCAGCAGGTGGAAATCGAAGCGCGCGTCGTTGAGGCGAGCCGCTCGTTCGTTCGCGAAATCGGAACCCAGTTCGGCCTCTCGGCTGGGAGCCCAAGCCGGAACAATGTGGTTGGAGGCGCACTGCAGCCAGGAATACCGATCACGCCTCGGACGCCTCC
>JAGWRH010000232.1 GCA_028876695.1 Acidobacteriota bacterium
GAACGAGGCGCTGAAGCGGGTGCTCGATTACCTGGCGACGGATTTGATCGAAAACACGCGCTCGAAGGTGGAAGCGAGCGGGGCGAAAAGCGTGGAGGACATTCGCAGCCAGAATGCGCGGCTGGCGGCTTTTTCGCCGGACGCGGCGCGAGCGGCGGAGAGATTGAAGGGGTTTCTGAACGAGCATCTCTATTCGAACCCGGCGATTGCCGAGGAGCGGGAACGTTCCGTGGAGGCGCTGGACGAACTTTTCAGCTTGTATCTTGAAAATCCGGCGAGAATGCCGGCGAGCTACGCCGCGCGGGCGAAGCGCGAGCCGGTGCATCGAGTGGCATGCGACTACATCGCGGGAATGACGGACCAGTTTTTGCTGCGTCAGCACGGTGAGCTGATTGGCGCGAGTGCGCATGGAAAGAACTGAGCGGATTCAGGCGGGAATGCGCATTTCCGCTTAGGTATCAGCGGAACGAGTTTGCGGGGGCGTTCCTTGACTTCGCTCGGGTGGCACCTATAATGAGAAATCAGGCGCAAAAAAGAAGGATTTCATGTTTTTGGATGTAAACGAACTCGCTCTCCGCAAGACGCGCATCCGGAAGAGCTACGCGCCGGGCACGCTCGATTTTCACTCGGGCGAGTTCCGGCAGATCGACCCCCTGGAAGTGCGTGCAACGGCGGAACTTGTAGATGGGCAGATCCGCATTTACGGAAACCTGCACACGCGGGTGGACCTGGTATGCGCGCGCTGCCTGGACACGGTGGTCGAGGAAATCAGCAGGGATTTCGACCTGTTCTACCGGCCGATGACTACGATTGCGCGGGACGACGAAGTCCACCTGCACCTGGACGACACGGAAATTGGTTTCTTCGAAGGCGACGGACTCTTCCTGGCCGATGTGCTGGCGGAACAAGTGAACCTGTCGCTGCCGATGAAAGTGATTTGCTCGAGCGACTGCCGAGGACTTTGCCCGCACTGCGGCGCGAATCTGAACAACGAGGAATGCCGCTGCGAGAAGAACGGTTCCGACCCGCGGCTTGCGCCGCTGGCCCGCCTGAAGCAGGACTGGTTCAAAAAGCAATAAAACGCTAAACTAAAACGTTTCGCAGTGGCCGCCCGGAGCACCGGCGCGCCTATAAGGAGATCGAATGCCGAATCCGAAGCGACGCCATTCCAAGAGGCGCACGTCAACCCGCCGCGCTCATGATCACTTGAGCTCCTTCTCGCTGGGGGAGTGCCCGCATTGCCATGAGAAGAAGCTGCCTCATCGCGCCTGCCCGAAATGCGGGTACTATCACGGGCGCGAAGTGATTGACACCCAGGCGAAGTCGGCCTAAGTTCTCCTCGCCTGCACAAGACCCGACAGCAAGTGAGCCGGGTTGTGGCCGGAACCTGACACCGCAAAAGGGAAGAAGTGTTTTGGGACCGGGCATGAGTTCCATGCAAACGATCGCACTGGATGCCATGGGGGGCGATCACGCCCCGCGCGCGGAAGTCGAGGGCGCCATTCTGGCGGCCCGCGAATACGGCGTGGCGGTGCAGCTGGTGGGCATCGAATCGACGGTCAGGCAGGAGTTGGCGCGGCATCGGCACGAGCATCTTCCGATCGAAGTGATTCCGGCGCGGGAAGTGGTGGCGATGACGGATTCGCCATCGCAGGCGTTCCGGCGGAAGAAGGACAGCTCGTTGCACGTGGCGGCGCGGCTGGTGCGAGACGGCAAGGCCGACGCGCTGGTGAGCGCTGGAAATACCGGCGCGGTGATGACCGTATCGCGCTTCGTGATTGGGACGCTGCCGTCGGTGGACCGGCCGGCGCTGGCGTGGGCGTTTCCGAACATGAAGGAAAAAGTTTCGGTGATGCTCGACGTGGGCGCCAATGTGGATTCGAAGCCCGAACATCTGGAGCAGTTCGCGGTGATGGGCGACATCTACTACCGCGCTATTTGGGGCGTGAAGAGGCCGCGTGTAGCGCTGCTTTCGATCGGCGAGGAAGAAGTGAAAGGGAACGAATTGACGCGCGAGACGGCGGCGCGATTAAAGCAGACGCAGTTAAATTTCGTGGGGAACATCGAGGGACGCGATCTCTTCCGGGGCAGCGTGGACGTGATCGTTTGCGACGGGTTCATCGGCAATATCGCGCTGAAGCTGAGCGAGGGCCTGGCGGAACATATCAGCGGAATGCTGAAAAAAGCGATCCAGAGCAGCCTGGCCTCGCAAATCGGATACGCGCTTTCGAAGCGCGCATTCGACGCGCTGCGACGCCGCACGGATTATTCCGAGTACGGCGGCGCGCCGCTGCTGGGAATCCGGGGAATCACGATTATCGGCCACGGGCGTTCGAACGCCCATGCCGTGAAAAACGCGGTGCGAGTCGCCACCGAACTCTGCCGCTCGCGAGTCAACGAAAAAATCGAACAGGAGCTATCCGCTGTCGCCGCCCTGCCCGCCCGCGGCTGAGCAGCGGAATTCGCTGGATTTATGAGCAAGTTGGCATTTTTATTTCCCGGCCAAGCGTCGCAGTATCCCGGCATGGGCCGCGATCTGGCGGAAAACTTTCCGGAGTCGCGCGCCGTTTTTGACGAGGCGGACGCGGCGCTGGGCTTTTCGATCTCGAAGCGGTGCTTCGAAGGCAGCGAAGAGCAGCTAAAGCTGACAGAGAACACGCAGCCGGCGATTCTGACGGTATCGATTGCCGCTTATCGGGCGCTCGAAAAGCGCGGGATTTTGCCGGACTACGCGGCCGGACATTCGCTCGGCGAGTATTCGGCGATGGTGGCGGCGGGAAGCCTGGAATTCGCGACGGCGGTGAAGCTGGTGCGCGGGCGCGGACGCTACATGCAGGAGGCGGTGCCGGCGGGCGAAGGCGCGATGGCCGCGATCATGGGGATGTCACCTTCGGATGTGGCGGAGATTTGCAAGAAGGCAGCGCAAGGGCAGGTGGTCTCGCCAGCGAACCTGAATTCTCCCGATCAGATCGCGATTTCGGGAGCGGCCGCGGCGGTGAAGCGGGCCGTGGAGATTGCGTCGCAATCGGGAGCCAAGCGCGCGGTGATGCTGCCGGTGTCCGCGCCGTTTCATTGCGCGCTGATGGGGGCGGCGCAACAGCGCCTGGAGCCGGATCTGCGCGCGGCGACGTTCGCGGTGCTGCGGTTTCCGGTAATCACGAACGTGGATGCCGAGGCGGTCGTGTCCGGCGAAGAAGCGCGGGACGCGCTGATCCGGCAGGTGACCGCGCCGGTGCGCTGGGTGGAATCCATGCGGGAATTGGTCGATGCCGGGGTGAACATTTTCGTGGAAGTTGGCCCCGGCAAGGTTCTCTCCGGATTGCTGCGGCAGATCGATCGTTCGGTGCGCTGCTTCCAGGCGGAAGATTCGGCGAGCGTGCAGGCGACGCTCGAGAAAATCACGGCGGCGCGAGCTGAAGCAACGGAAGCCTAGAGGATACGGCGCGGACGTGCGCGGAATACCCGCGAAGCCGCGTTGCCGATAAGCGCAGCAATGGCGCTTCGGCCCGATTTCTTCGCTCGCCGCGAGCCGCCTTGCGCGACTGAACTTCCTGAGTTAGCTTCATCTGCCATGTTTTCACTCAAAGACAAGGTTGCGGTGGTTACGGGCGCGTCGCAAGGGATCGGACGCGCGACGGCGCTGGCGCTTGCGCAAGCAGGCGCGAAGGTAGCCGTGACGGCGCGGACGGCGGACAAGCTGGCGGTGCTGGCGACAGAGATCAAACAGGCGGGCGGCGAGGCTCTGGCCGTGCCGATGGATGTGTCGAACGCGGAAAGCGTGAAGAATGGGTTCCGGCACGTGCTGGAAAACTTCGAGCGGATCGACATCCTGGTGAACAACGCGGCGATCACCAAGGACATGCTCGAGCTGCGGATGAAGCTGGAGGATTGGGAAGCCGTGCTGCGCACGAATCTAACCGGCGCACACCTGTGCATTCAGCAGGCGCTATCCGGGATGATCCGGCAGCGCTCGGGACGGATCATCAATATTACGTCGGTGGTGGCAGAGACGGGGAACGCGGGGCAGGCGAATTATGTGGCGTCGAAGGCGGGACTGATCGGATTGACCCGCGCGGTGGCGGTGGAAGTGGCATCGCGGGGTATTACGGTGAATGCCGTGGCGCCTGGGTTCGTCGAAACACCGATGACCGATCCGCTGCCCCAGGAATTGAAAGACAAGATGAAAGCGCTCATTCCGCTCGGGAGGTTCGGCGCGGACCGCGATGTGGCCGCGGCGATCGTATTCCTGGCAAGCGACGAGGCTGGATATATCACCGGGCACGTGCTGGATGTGAATGGCGGAATGAGGATGGGATAGCAGCGAAGCATCGGCAGGGCGGCTTTGGAAATGTTCGCGCCGCTCCAGCAGATCAAGCTTCGCGTTACCGTTCCAACGGGCGCGGCCTTGCGCGTGCAGTACACGGCTGCTAAACTGTCGCGGCAAGAGCTTTACTGCCGCTCCTGCAACACTTCCCGGTAAAGGTAACTCCATGTCCGGACACTCGAAATGGGCCACAATTAAACACAAGAAGGCGGCCACCGACGCCCGCCGCGGCAAGATTTTCACCAAGCTAATCCGCGAATTGACGATTGCCGCCCGCGTCGGCGGCGGGGATCCCAACACCAATCCCCGCCTGCGCACCGCCATCGCCGCGGCCAAGAACGAGAACATGCCCAATGACAACATCGAGCGCGCAATCCAGCGCGGCACGGGCCAGCTGGAGGGCGAAAGCCTGGAAGAGGTGATGTTCGAAGGGTACGGCCCCGGAGGCGTAGGCGTGCTGGTGCAGGTTGTGACCAGCAATCGCAACCGCATGGTGAGCGAAATTCGGCATCTGTTTTCAAAAAGCGGCGGGAATCTGGCGGAAACGGGCGCGGTGGGATGGATGTTCAGCCGCAAGGGCGACATTGTGGTGCCCAAGGAACTGGCGGACGAGGACAAGATGATGGGCATCGTCCTGGACGCGGGCGCGGAGGACTTGCGGGACGACGGCTCGGCGTGGGAAGTGGTCTCGCCTCCCGAGGCGATGGAGAAAGTTCGCGAAGCTCTCGTGGCCGCGGGGATCAACCCCTCTTCGGCCGAGGTTTCCTGGCTGCCGCAGAATTATGTGAAGCTCACCGGATCGCACGCGCAACAGATGCTGCGGATGGTCGAGGGCCTGGAAGAGCACGACGACGTGCAGCACGTTTACGCCAACTTCGACATCGACGAAAAAGAAATTCAGGCAGCGGTCGCGAGCTAGCGCGGCCGCGGATCGCCCGCGGCGTGTAACAATCCCAGTTCCTTTCCGGTGGCGCACGGCTAAATTTCACTATCTTGCGCTCGGGTCTCCCGCGTACACTTGGGCCGATTATGATTTCTCCTGCGGCGAGGATTTCAGAGAATTACCGGTTGCGCGTTCTGGGCGTCGATCCCGCGGTCGCCGGCGCAATTGGCTACGGCGTGATTCAGCTCGACGGCTCGTGCGCCACTTGCATGCGTTTCGGCGCGTTGAAACTTCCTCGGCAGGTTACCTTCGCTTTTCGGCTTCGCGAGATCCACCATCTGATTGCGGAGCTGGTCGAGCGGTTCGAACCCGACGCAGTGGCGGTCGAGGCCGTTTTCACGTCTCTCAATATGCGCACGGCGCTGAAGCTCGCGGAAATGCGCGGCGTGGTTTTGCTTGCCGCGGCGCAAGCGCAAATTCCGGCGCACAGCTATTCGCCGCGGGAAGTCAAGGCCAGCGTGGCGGGATTTGGCGCCGCTTCGAAGCAGCAGATTCAGCAGATGGTGAGGTCGCTTCTTAGCCTTGACGCGATTCCGGAGCCTGCCGACGCGTCCGATGCCCTCGCGGTTGCCCTGTGCCACGCGCAGGCAGCGCGCTCGCGGGAGCGCTTGGCGGCGGCAACACGGCCATCACCTTTGCCGGTGATGGGCGCTCGACGAGCGCGGCCAGCGTAGCTGGACGGCAAAGGTTCTATTCGACCGGCACGCATTTCACCCATTTGCGGTAAGCTAGCTATTCGCAAAATGGGTCTACGGCTACAATCCACCCGGCTCTGGGCGATCGGATTTGCGCTCCTGTTTCTTGCGCCAGTTCTTCACGCGCAAACCGACTCGGCAGCGGGAGCGACGATCACATTCCGCAAAGTTTTCAAGTCCAGCTACCCAGAATTCGTGGAAATCAAAATTCCCGAGAGTGGCGCCTGCACCGCCGAAATTCGGCAGTTATCCGACGACCCGAACCCTCAGACGTTTCAACTCAGCCCGTCCGTAGTCCAGAGGGTTTTTGATCTCGCCGGGGAACTGCACGATTTCAACGGCGTGAATCTGGAAATTCACCGGCGCATCGCGAATCTCGGCGAGAAGACGTTCGTGTATCAGAATGGCGCGCAGGTGTACCAGACAACGTTTAATTACTCGACGAACCCGTCCGCGGAGCAGTTAGTCGACCTGTTTGAGAATTTGACCCGCGAGCAGATCGACATTTCCGACTTGCAGCGCACGATGCGGTACGATCACCTGGGCGTGAATGATGTGCTGCTGCGCATCGAAAAAGATTACGACGAAAAGTCGCTTCCCGATCCGCAGGCCCTGCTTCCTGCCCTCGATCAGCTCGCGGCGAATAACACCTTTGTAGATATCGCCCGCGACCGCGCCCGCACGCTTGCAGGACGAATTCGAACCCCCCGCTGACGCTTCGTTTGTCCGTGCAACCGCAGGTTGGGGATGAAATCGCTCGCGGAAAATGCTAGCGTAAACAAGGTTTCTTCCGCGAGTGGGCAAAGAGACGCAACGAGGCGGTTCTGACCGGGCGGCGCGGCGTGGACACGCTACTGCCAGGCCCTCTTCGGCCGCCGCAAATCACCCGAGATGACGGTAATGGACGCGATTCAAATCACGCTGCCTGACGGCGCGAGCCGCGAAATGCCGCGCGGCACGACGGCCGCACAGGTGGCCGCACAAATCTCGCCACGCCTGGCGAAGGAAGCGCTGGTCGCACGCGTGGATGGCGGGCTGATCGATCTTTCGCAGCCGCTGGACCGCGACGTGAAGCTTTCCATCCTCACCGCGAAAGATCCGGAGGCCGTGCAGGTGTTTCGCCATTCCGCCGCGCACCTGCTTGCCGCCGCGGTTCTGGAACT
Source organism: Acidobacteriota bacterium (assembly GCA_028876695.1). GTDB lineage: Bacteria > Acidobacteriota > Terriglobia > Acidiferrales > UBA7541 > Palsa-295. The sequence goes on from JAGWRH010000232.1 coordinate 7,126, forward strand.
GTATCCGAACGTCAAGCTCGGCATCGGGCCGCCGATTGAAAACGGATTTTTCTACGAATTCGTGCGCGAGGCGCCGTTTACGCCCGAGGATCTGGAAAAGATCGAGGCGAAGATGCACGAGCTCGCCTCGCGGGATATTCCCAACGAGCGAAAGCTAATTCCCAAGGCCGAAGCACTGGAGCTCTATCGCAAATCGAACCAGGAATTCAAATGCGAGCTGGTGGAAGAAAAGGCCGAGGAGCCGATGGTGTCGTTCTATACCACCGGAAAATTCGTCGATTTCTGCCGCGGGCCGCACATTCCGTCCACCGGACGGATCAAGGCTTTCAAGCTGATGAACGTAGCGGGGGCTTACTGGAAAGGCGACGAGAAGAACCAGCAGATGCAGCGGATTTATGGAGCCTGCTTCGTGGAGCAGAAGCAGCTCGACGAGTATCTGCGCCGGCTGGAAGAGGCGAAGCGCCGCGACCATCGGCGGGTAGGAAAAGAACTGGAGCTATTTGCAGTGAGCGACCTTGTCGGCGCCGGCCTGCCGCTTTGGCTGCCGAAGGGCGCGACGGTGCGCCGGCAGCTGGAGGAATACATCCTGGAGCGCGAACGCGAGGCCGGCTACCAGCATGTGTACACGCCGGACCTGGCGAAAGTGGATTTGTACAAGCGATCAGGGCACTGGGAGCACTATCACGAGGATATGTTTCCGCCGATGGAGCTCGAGCATGAGGAGCTGGTGCTGCGTCCGATGAATTGCCCGCACCACATACTCATCTACAAATCGAAGCGCCACAGCTATCGCGAACTTCCGGTGCGGCTGGCGGAGCTCGGCACGATGTACCGCTACGAGCGATCGGGCGTGCTGAGCGGATTGAGCCGTGTCCGCTGCATGACTTTGAACGATGCGCACATTTTCTGCACCCCCGATCAAATCAAGGAAGAATTCAGCGGCGTGATGCGTCTGGTGGAACGGGCTTACCGCGATCTGGGAATTACGCAGTACAGCTACCGGTTGTCGTTGCGCGATCCAGCGAACACGGAAAAGTATGTGGCGGGTGACGAGATGTGGGCGCTCGCGGAGCGAGTGCTTCGAGAAGCGTTAGATTCGCTGGGCCTGCCGTACAAAGAAGCTCCCGGTGAAGCCGCTTTTTACGGACCGAAACTGGATATCCAGCTTTCGGACGTAATGGGACACGAGGAGACCTACTCGACCATTCAGATCGACTTCCATCTGCCGAACCAGTTCGATCTGAGCTACATCGGCGCCGATGGGCGCGAGCATAGGCCGGTGATGATCCATCGCGGCGTGATCAGCACGATGGAGCGCATGACGTCGTACCTGATCGAGCTTTACGGCGGGGCGTTTCCCACATGGCTGGCGCCGGTTCAGGCAGTCATTCTGCCGATCACGGAACGGCAGAATGAATACGCGGCTACGGTTCGGCAAGAAGTGTTTTCGGCCGGCATTCGCGTGGAACTGGACGATCGCAACGAAAAACTGCAGGCGAAGATTCGCGACGCGCAGTTGCAAAAGATTCCATACATGCTGGTCGTCGGCGGGAAGGAAGCCGAAGCGGGCACGGTGTCCGTCCGCCATCGATCGCGCGGCGACCTGGGTCCGAAGCCGATGGCGCAGTTCCTCGCGGATTTGCGGCAGGAAGTGGACTCGCGCGCTCTCGACACGCCCGCTTCCGCAGCAAAATGAAATACGCAAGAATAGCAATCGGAGCGGCCGTTATCGCGCTCGCGATCGCAGGGGTTTGCCTGAGCGCGTGGTCCCGAGGTGCGCCCGCGGAGGATTGGGTCGCCAAGCATTTCCCCGCCGCGTTCGAGGAATTTTTCCCAATGCAACTTGGGGAGGACGGGCTGATCGCAGTGCGCGTCCATCGCCGCGGGTTGAACGATTTGCGCGAATATTCGATCGTGCTCGAAGGCGCGCAGGACGCGGAATCGGTTCGCGCCGTGCTGAGGGAAGCGCAAGGCTCGTCGCTGGGCCAGCAACTTGCCGCGCTTCACGCCGCCCGGCCCTCCGCTTCCTATGACTCGCTCAAGCGCAGCCTGAAAATCGGCGTGTGGACGCTTACGCCAGACCGCTGCCCGGCAGTCGCGGCCGAACTCAAAGCGTTTCAAGATGTGCAATTCATCCGGCCGCGCGACGAAGACGAGCCGGAGGAAAACCCCATCCTGTACGAATTCAACGAGACGCTGGCCGGCGGAGGATCCGTTCTGGAGTACATGGAAAATCGTCCGCTGCCACGCTGGACTCGCGCCACGCACGACGCGCTCGAGGCCTGCATTGCCTCCGGGAACGCCACGGCCGACACGAAATAATTGCCACAATGACAAGCAATTCCGGTTGAGTCAGTTTGAATATCGACTACTCGTATCACGATCAAGAGAATTCAAACTGGCTTCCTGCACTCCAATACGTTTGCACTCCGAAAGCCGAGGGGACGCGGAAGGGTCGCACGGGCGCATCTCGAACCTGAAATTGAGTCTCTCTTCTTGCGCGGCTAACGAAAAAGTTATAGTTTCCAGCCCTCGGGGGTGGATATACATGAACACCAGCCGCTTTAGTCGATCCATTTTGCTCGCTTTGGGTAGTTCGCTCGTGTTTGTGACACTCTGCGGCGCGCAGCAACTGCCGTATGCGCCGAATCCTGCGCCGGAGTGGAGTCCGTCGATCGTAAAGGCGTGCGATCGCGCGTGCCTGGTGAACATTATGGATGGGTACACGAACGCCATCTTCAAGCGCGATCCCTCGCAACTGCCCACGCTCGCGCGCGACGTGCGCTTCACCGAAAACTCGGCGCGGCTCGAGATCGGCCAGGGAATGCTGTGGCTCTCGAAGGTCGAGCCGACGAGTTTCAAGATCATCATCGCCGATCCTGTTTACGGCGAAGTGGCGGAGCAGGCGCGGGTGAAAATCAATGGGCAAGACTCGCTGATCGCAGTGCGGCTGAAAGTGGATCGCGATCAAATCGAGGAGATCGAGCACCTTTACACGCGTGGCGTGGACCAAACCGCGATACCGCTGCTGACAACTCCGCGCGCGGATTTGGTGGAAGACGTTCCTCCGTCGGAACGCACGCCGCGCGACGTGATGATCTGGGCCGCGAATTCGTACTTCGACGCGCTCGAAGGCGACGACGGGAAAATCGCGGATTTGGCCGACGATTGCGTGCGGCACGAGAACGGATATCAGACGGTCAACAATCCTCCGCCGGGCGGGCGGATGATGCCGTCGCCGAATCTGCCGAATCCGAATACGGCGCAGGGGCAGTATCAACTGAAGATGAGCATGATGACCTGTTCCGCGCAGATCTCCACGAAGATCCTGAACTTCATCACGAAAATTCGTCCGCGCAGAGTGCTGGTGGTGGACGAGCAGAAGGGCGTGGTGGCAACTTTTCCGCTGTTCGTGGAAGACGGCACGCGCCGGGGACAAAATCCGTACGAGCCGCCGCCGGCGATGATGCTGAACCTCGACACGATGGAGACGTTCGGCATCCGCGGCGGAAAGATCCATGAAATCGAGGCGTTCCCGTTTGTGATTCTTCCCTATGGTTTGGGCAATGGCTGGACAGAAGGTTCCGGCCACTGAGTCGCCGGTCACGGCTGGACGAAGGAGGAATTGAATGCGAACGAACTTTTTAGCGATCTTTGGGTCAGCTTGTTTCGTGCTCGTAATGTTTGCTGCGCGCCCAATGCCGAAAGCTTATGCCGCGGGGCCGATACCCGTGGATTGCGACCGCGCGTGCCTGGAAAATCTGGCAACCGAATACTTGAACGCTGTGGTCGCGCACAACCCGAAGCAACTGCCGCTCGCCGAGGATGTTCGTTATTCGGAAAACGATCAGCCGATGAACGTGGGCGACGGATTCTGGGGTACGGCCAGCGCGATCGGCCATTTCCGCGTTTGCTTCGCCGATCCGGTGGTGGAGCAGATCGGCTGCATGGTGACGATGCATGAAAGCGATCATTTACTGATCATGGGCATGCGGCTGCGCGTGCAGCTGGGGCGGATTACGGAAATCGAGACCAGCTACTATCGGCAGGGC
>JAGWRH010000233.1 GCA_028876695.1 Acidobacteriota bacterium
CCACGGCGTCGGCATCGGCGAAGAATGGGTGGTGATCGCCAGCCGCACCGGGCTGTATCTTTTCGACGGCAGCGAGCCGATCAAACTTTCGCAGGAAATTCGGCCCACGTGGGACGCCATCAACTGGCAATACGGATATCGGTTGTGGGTGCGGGTGGATACGCGCGAAAAGCGCATCTATGTGGGCGTCCCGGCCGGCGCTGCCACGCAGCCGAATCAGGTGCTGATGCTCGACTACGCCGAAGGATTTGGCGATCCCCTCGTCGCCGCGATTACCGCTCCCGAACGCGGGCGGAAGTGGGCTCCGTGGACGATTTCCGCCAATTCCTGCGCGCTGGTGGAGCGTTCAACCGGCGTCGCGCAGGTTTTCTTCGGCTCGAATAATTCCACCGGGAAAGTGTACGGGCTCACTCCCGGCGCCTATTCGGACGACGGCGCGGCGATCAATTCGTTCTATTCGACGGCGTTCCTCGCGGCCACGGGCTTGAGCGGCCGCAACCTGTTTGGCTATCTCACGGGATACGTGCAGGGCGCGGGTTCGCTCGCGCTTTCGGCCAGCTTGCCGGGAAACGCGAGCACTGTCGCGTTGGGCGCGTGGACGCTTGCGTCTCCGGCTGCGCGCGATATGGAGCAGTTCACCAACGTGCTCGCCGAACGCGTTTCCTACCAGTTCGGCACGAACTCCGCCGGCTCGTGGTTTTCGCTCACCAAGCTCGTCCCGTGGGCCAAGCCCGATCCGTTTGCCATCGTCCGCGGAACTTAAGAGCCGTGCCGGATGATTCGGTGTTCAAACTCAACATGCTCAATAAGGCAAATCGTGGATGCCGGCGTCCGGTTTGCGCTTACAACCAGCCAATCCGTAATCGCCGCTAACCAATCCAAATGCTAACCATCCCGCAAATTGAAGCGCTGCGGAAGTCGAACCCGCAGCTGTACGAGGCGCTGCGGCGGATCGCCGGCGCGGCGCTTGGACCGAATCAGGGCTGGAGCCTCGACCACCAGATCGTCGATGGCGCGGATTACGCCCGCGTGGTTTCCGGCGCGCTGACGGCAGGGAAGGTCGATCCCTCGAAATCGGGCCTGCTGATGAAAGGCTCCGTGCCGCCCACGTGGTCGGGCGCGTTCACGTACACTTCGACCACTTCGAGCATCACCTGGTCGTGGTCCGGCCTGACGATCTATCGCGCGGACGGCACAACGACGGCCATTCCCAACGGCGCAGTCGCCGTCACGGGCCTGGCCGCGGGCACCGGGTACTACTTTTATCCGTATTGGGACGATGCCGCCGCGTCGCTCGGCTGGGTCGCGGGCGGGTCCGGCTCGGGCGGCTACGCGCAGGCGGCAAAAACAAATTCCGCCGCGCAGCAACAGGCGCTGCAGGGGCGCGTGCCGCTCTCGCAAGGCGCTGTCGCCGCGGCAACCACCACCAGCGGAACGGGCGGCGGTTCGGGCGGCGGCAGCGGAAGCTGCCTTCGCGCGGGAACCATCGTGCTGACGAAAGAGCGCGGCACGGTTGCGATCGAAACCTGCTCGCCGGGCGAACATCTTCGCTGCCCGGCCGTGGTTGGGGGCGAGGCGTGGACGCGCATCGTGCGCCTGGAAACGCGCGCCGCGGATACGTTCATCCGCCTGCACTTTTCAAACTGCGAATCGCTCGACGTAACGCCGCACCATATTTTCACGCTCGCCGATGGTTCGCCGATGCGCGCCGAGCGTTTGTGTCTATGCGACGTGCTGGTGGGGCGCTTCGGGCGGCTGACGCTGAAGAAAATGGAAGTGATCGTTGAGCCTTCCGAGAAAGTGACGGTGAGCTGCGAGCCGGCGCACGAATTTTTCGCCGGCCGCCACGCCGCGTCGATCCTCACGCACAACTACACGTTTTCATCCTGATCGGACGCAGCGATTTTGATTGGACGTATCGCTTTCGATGACCGGTAAAGCCTACTACCTAACCACGCTCGGCGATTGGCAGCGCTACGCGGAGCGTTTCGCCAATTCGCACTGGCTCGCCCTCGACGCTTTGGAGTGCGGCGGCTTGCCGCCGCCCGGTTCTTCCGATGGCGCCTCTGGGCGCGCGAAAGATTCGTGGCGGGGCGCTGGAAACGCCGCGTCGCCCGCACAGCACGAGGCGAGAGCCGCGACGCGCATTCTGGTTCTCGTCGAAGCCGATGAAGGCGCGCATCTTGCGCTCGAAAGCGACCCCGCGTTCCAGCCGCTGCCGCATCCGCTTTCGCAACAGCCGATCGGCGCCGCCGCGCAAGCCGCTTTGGCATCGATCGGCGGGGCGCCCGGCGCAACCACCTTCGACGCCGCCGAAGCCGCCGCGCGATTGCACCCGCTCCTCCGATATCGCGTCTTTTAGCGCGGGCCGCAACGGTTGAAGCAATCGCCACGTCTTTGATGCTCATCCGCGAATACACGGAATCCGATTTGGACGCGCTGCGCGCGATGCATGCGAGCCAAGGCTTCGATTACGCGTTTCCGGAGCTCGGCGATCCGATCTTCGTCTCCAAACTGGTCGTCGAAGACGATTCCGGCCGGCCGGTCATGGCCTCTCTCGCGCGGCTCACATGCGAAATGTATCTGCTGATGGATCGAGCGCACCGCGCGGACGCATCCGGGGCGGGGAAGCGGGAATTGGATCGAATTGCGGCACGGCAGCGCTATGAATGGCTGCTGGCGCTCCACGCCGCGGGCGAGCGCGACTTGCTCGCGCGCGGAGTTGACGACGCGCACGCCTGGCTGCCGCCCTCGATCGCGAAACGCTTCGGAGGCCGCCTCGAAGCCCTCGGCTGGGTGCGCGACGATGCGTGGACCCCGTACTGCCGCCGATTGCGCGTGCCCTAATATTCCGAAGCGGTCCTGCGCTTCTCGCGCGGCATCGATACGCTCGACTCGCGCACCGGCTCGCGAATTTTTGCCTGGAGGAAACCATGTCTCGTGCAGCACAGCGC
>JAGWRH010000234.1 GCA_028876695.1 Acidobacteriota bacterium
CCGGCCCGCTGGAGCGCCGCCAGATCGCGCGCGAGCGTTGGCGGGTCGCACGAAACGTAGGTGATGCGTTCGGGGGCGACGCGGCCGAGTTGCTTGATCATTCCGGGCGTTAAACCAGCGCGAGGAGGATCGAGAACAACGAGCTGGGCCGCGCCGCGAAATTCGGCGAGAAAACGCTCGACATTGGCAACGCGGATTTCGACAGCGTCGCCGCGGGAGCCGCGGCTGGTCGATCGGGATGCGACATTCGCCTCCAGGTCGCGAGCAGCGGCGGGATTCGATTCAACCGCTATCACATGCTCGAATTTTTCGGCGAGAGGAATTGCGAAGAGCCCGACGCCGGCGAAAAGATCCAGCGCGAGAGAGCCGGATTCCTCCGTTTCCGCGACTTCGCGCGCCAGGTTGCCGGCCAGAAATCGATTCACCTGAAAAAATGAGAAATGTCCGACGCGATAGCTGCGGTCGCCCGCCCGGCATGCCACGAAGCCCGGGCCGAAGAGTTCCATGCGGTCGCGCGCAGGATCGTGGAAAACGACGCTGGCCGTTTCGGGCGCGATGGCGCGGAATTTTTCCGCCAGTTCCGCAGAGCGCGATGGAAAACCGGAAAAAGTCGCGGTCAGCAAAAGTCGGGAATCATCGCCGCCGGCGAGCGCTTCGATTTCGCGCAAATTATTGGGGAGTTCGCCCGAGGCGAGCGCGCGGCGCAGCGCAAGCAGCGTTTTCAAAAGCAGCGGCGAAACGATGGGGCAATCCTCGACGGCGCACAATACGGAAGAATTCGCGGCAAAATATCCGATGCCGATGCTGTCCGCCGCGGAGGCCTTCGCTGTGAGCGTTACGTTCATTTTCGTGCCGGACGCCGAGTCTCCGACCGGACGCACCTTCCATTGCGCGCGGTTGCGATATCCCCACGGCGGCGACGCGTGCGGAATGATTTCGCCGGTCCAATCGACACGCCCGGTGCGGCGAAGTGTTTCGCGCAAGATTTCGACTTTATACTTGAGCTGCGCTTCGTACGGGATGTGCTGGTAATCGCAGCCGCCGCAGACGGCGAAATGCGGGCAACGCGCCGGAACGCGTTCGGCGGAAGGTGTAAGAACGCGTTCGGGCCGCGCGCGCGCGAATTTCTTCTTTTTCTCGACGAGTTCGGCCGAGACGCGCTCGTCCGGCAGAACGAACGGCACGAAGACCGTGGCGCCGTCATGATGCGCCAAACCCTCACCGCCATAAATCAGCTTTTCGATTGTGACTTCGATATTCTCCATTGCGCCGGCGCGATTCGGACTTGCGCGTTGAGCGAATTTCAGCTCAAGTAAAACAGGCTCAGCCGAGGGATGTTGAACTGCTCGAATAGGCGCTTCTGAATATATTGGCGTTCGAGCTGGGCCAGTTGCGTCGCCGACATCTTACGCCTGTAGGACGCCAGGGCGTGGTCCATTTCGCGGCGGATCACCAGCAGCGACTGCTCATCCGCCTCGGCGGATAGAAACGACGCTAATTTCTCTTCCACGACCGTAAGCTGCCGCTCTAAATCCTCCAGATCAAGAGCGGCCGGCGAGTCGATGAGAGGCAATAGATCGCTGAGGCGCTTGGCTGTCGCTTGCAACCGGGCGGCTAGCGCCGGATGCGAGGCATGCCCCTTCTCCGCTGCAGCGCGCAACTGCGACTCGTTTCGCGCCAGGTATTTGCGCAGCTCGTCGCGCGAAAGCGGTTCGGATGCGGCTTTCGACGCGCTGGGCTGCGGGGCGGCTCCCGCGGCCGCCTCTTGCAGCTCAGCGGCTGCGTCGAGCACGGCATCGACACAATAGGCGAGGCTCTTCAGTTGCCGCCCTCCGGCGGCGCGCCGCGAGCGAGCCCAACTTTCAAAGGCGCGGTCGATTCCTTTCAGCACCGCCTGCAGAGGAATTCCGGCCTTCTGCCAAGTCTCGACGATCGCCCAATCGAGCGGAGAAACCAGCAGGTGCGCGCCGCGCTTGCGCCAGAAATATTCCTCGATTTCCGTGAAATAGTTGAAGTAGTTGAACGATTCCATGCGAGCAAAAATCAGGTCAGATTTCGAGCTGGTCACGCTTTCGACAAGAAGCGGTCATCGGCGCTCCGCCGGGGCAGCAGGCTTCTTCGCCGCTCCGTGAGAGCGCGCGGCGGGCTGATTGCGCTCCCAGATGATGCGCAAGCCCTCGAGCGTCAAGAATTCATCGATCGTTTCGATATGACGCGAGGCACGCCCGATGAGCGCGGCCTGGCCTCCGGTGGCGATCACCTTCGTTTTCGCGCCCATCTCTTTCTTCATGCGATCGAGAATTCCGTCGACCAGAGCGGTGTAGCCATAGAACAGGCCGGCCTGCATGGACGCGGCCGTGTTGGTGCCGATAATTTTGCCGGGATCCTTGATTTCCACGCGGAAAAGGCGCGCCGCGCGCGCAAACAGCGCGTCCGCCGAAATCCCGATTCCAGGCGCCAGCACGCCGCCCATGTACTCGCCCCGTTCGGAAACAGCATCGAAATTAATCGCCGTGCCGAAATCGACGACGATGCACGGCCCTCCGTACTTCTCATACGCCGCGACGCCATTGACGATGCGGTCCGCTCCCACTTCGAGCGGGTTATCGTAATTCACGGGCATGCCGGTCTTGATTCCCGGCTCAACGAAGAGCGCCTGTTGGCTAAAGTACGTCTGCGCCATGCCGGCGAGCGTGGCATTCAGGGAAGGCACGACCGAGCTGATGATCGCGCCGGCAATTTCACCCGGTTCCAAGGCCCGCAGCATAAAAAGATCGCGTGTGAGGATTCCGTATTCGTCCACGGTTTGATCGCGGGCTGTGGTCAGCCGCCAGTGCGCCACCAGTTCCTTGCCGCGGAAGACGCCGAGTACCGTATTCGTGTTGCCCACGTCGAGCGCTAATAACATCAGGACGCCTCCGCGACATCGCCGGAAAACACCGACTCGGTTCCGCGACCATCGTCGCGTACTACGCGCAGCACTCCGGTGGAGTCCAGGCCCGCCGTCGTGCCGGTAAACGTTTCGACCGCGGTTGTGATCCGCACGCGCTTGCCCTTGAAATAGCTGGACACCTGCGCGAAACGCCGCAGAATCGGCGCGGCGCCCTCGGCAAGGAATTGATTGTAGTAGCGGTCGAGGTGACGCAGCAAACGGATCAGCAGCTCGAGCCTCGAATGCGATCTGCCCGTTTCGATGCGCAACGACGTGGCGATCGCGGCCAGCGGCTCCGGCATTTTCGATTGGTTCACGTTAATGCCCAGCCCGATTACCGCGTAATGGACTCGATCGGGCTCGGCGTGCATCTCCGTTAATATTCCGCCGAGCTTTTTCCCGGATGCCAGCAGGTCGTTGGGCCAGCGAATATCCGGAACGGTGTCGAGGTCTTCGGCAACGGCGTCTCGAGCGGCAAGGCCGGCGACAAGCGTGAGCACCGGCGCGTGCACAGCAGCGATCGGCGGTCGCAGCAGAACGCTGCAATAGATTCCCGCGGACTTTTCGGAGATCCACGACCGGCCGGCGCGGCCTCGCCCGGCCGTTTGCTCCTCCGCCAGCACGATCGTGCCGTGCGGTTCGCCGGCTTCGCCTAAGTGCATGGCCACCGTGTTCGTCGATTCCGCTTTGAAGAAATGACAAATCCGGCGCGCAAAGGGCGTTCCCTGCAGGCGGTGCGTGAGCAACTGCGGCGCTAAGATATCCGGTACGCGCTCGATGTGGTATCCGGTGCGCGGGTGTCCTTTCACGCGGACGCCGAGCGCGCGCAACTTTTCCACCCAGCGCCACACCTGCTGCCGCGTCACGCCGATTTCTTTGGCGATTTTTGCGCCGCTCACCACAATCGTCGCGTTTTCGGCCAGCAGAGTCACCAAAGCGTCGATGCGGCGGTCCGTAGCGCCTGGAAGGTCGGCCAGTCGTTTTGCAGCCATCGTGGAAAGAGTAAGCAGGAAGGATACTTGAGCCTCCCGGCCACCCACAAGCACGCAGCTCAGCGGGGCCGTCTCCGGGGGTCGGGCCGCATCGCAGCCGGCTACTTGGCCGGCCAATTCACACATTTTCCCGCGGAACCGACTTCGATCTATACTCCGGCCTGCTGCGCTCTTCCCGAAAGCGCGTGAA
>JAGWRH010000235.1 GCA_028876695.1 Acidobacteriota bacterium
CGCGGATTCGTCTGTATCAGGTTGTTCGCGAATATGTAATTTGCGGCCCGGCCGTGCGCCTCGTTCCATCCGCTGGAAAATCCCTCGCGGAAACCGAGCGAGAGCGTGAGCCGCGGGGCCGCGCGGATCACGTCCTGCGCGTACCATGCTCCGAAAATCGAGCGCCAGTTCATCTCACTCGGAGTGGGATCGAAGAGAAAGCTGCTGATTGAACCGTTCAAGAAATTTTGGAGGCTCGTGAAGGTCGCCTGCCCATGCTGGCTAAGGGCCAGCATTTCGTTGGACTGGAACGGCTGCAGCCACGCTCCGAAACTGAAATCGTGAATGCCGCGGGTCCACGTGACGCGGTCCTCGATCGTGAACAGGTTGCGCGCGACATGCAAATTGCTGCCATTGTTTCCGCCGGCCAGGCCGATTTGAGCCTGGGGATTGGATGTGGCCGCGCCACCCACAACCACTGCGCCAATCGGTTCGCCCGTCAAGAACCCAGGGACGCCTGCGGCGGGCGTGCCGGGCGTAGCGATGCCGGTGAAGAAATATCCAGCGCGTGAATATCCGAACCGCGCGATATTCGAGACCGATGGCGAAAACAGATGCGTTTCTTCCATGCTAAGAACCTGCTCTCGCAGGTTCTCTATATCGGTGCTGTAGGGATCGGCGACGGTGGCGGTTATGTCGGAACCGTCGTCGATGGTGTACACGGCCGACAGTGAATCGTTTGAAGAAAGAGTATGATCGAGTCGAACTGTGCCGAAATCCTCGCGAATAGTCTGCAGGGGACTGCTGAAAACTTGCGCGATCCCGTAGGACTGGCCCGGCACAGTAAAGTCCGGCGCGCCCGGCCGGGGAATTGGCCAAAGCGCGAGAAGCGCTTGCACAGTTGGAACCGCCGCGGCGCGCGCGGCGTTATCCGGCACAAATGCTGCGGACGTTTGGTGGAGGCGCTGGCGAAACCCTTCATAATTTCCGAAGACAAACGTCCGATCTGCGCGGATAGGGCCACCGAGAGACCCACCAAATTGGTTGCGCTGGAAAGGCGGAGCCGCACCCTTATCGAAAAAACTGGGCGCATCGAGGGCGTTATTGCGCAGGTATTCGTATACGCTGCCGTGCAACTGATTCGATCCCGATTGCGTGACGATCAAAACCTGCGCGCCGGGATGTTTGCCGTACTCCGCGCCGTAGTTGTCGCGCAGCACGTTGAATTCGCGAACCGCATCGACGCCGAGGAGCATGCCGCTTGTCCCGCCTGGCTGCATATTATTTTCGGCAGCGCCGGTGAACTCGACCCCGTTGAGCAAAAATAAATTCTGCTGCGGGCGATTTCCCGAGACGGAGAAATTGTTGGCCGTTGTGGAATTGGAGACGCCCGTTCCACCGGTTTTTTCCGCGGTAAAATTGACGGTACCGGGATTAAGCGTCATGAGCAAATCGAAACTGCGGCCGTTGAGCGGAAGATCGGACACCTGATGTTCGCCGACCAGGCCGGAAACGTCCGAGGTAGTGGCGGACACCAGAGGTACATCGGAATCGACGGTGACTTCTTGATTCACCGGACCAACTTTCAGGCTGATGTTAACAACCGCGTCCTGCTCAACAACCAAATCGACCCCGGTGCGAACTTCTTCGGAAAATCCCTTCTTGGAAACTCGGATTTCGTACACGCCGATAGGAAGTGAGAATACCCGGTAGTGGCCGGCGGAGTCGGTCGAGGTAGAGCGGATCCCTCCCGTATCCGCCACTTTCACGGTGACGGCCGCCGCCGAAACAACGGCACCCGTCGCGTCGGTTACGGTGCCGGACAGATTCGAGGAGTACTGCGCAAGGGCGCACGTGGCGCAGGCGCCAGCGAAAAGCATCGTGGCCAGGACCCACCAGCCACAGCGCAGCACCGATCGGCAGCAGCCGCGCAAATCGCGCGACGCGATTCGAATCGTCCTCCGAATGAATTGTCGCGTGGAAAGCAACTCTCTCATTTCTTCTCCAAGATTGGGGTCACGCCTCTGTGGTTCCGTCAGCGAGAAAGCAGTTTTATACGTATAAAACAGATAAGTCAATACGCTTTTATGCGATTCATCGAATATATCCCGGGCCGGGATGCAGGTCTCGATATGGGGCGGCTCGCTCTACCGCGCGAACGACGTGCGCGATGGCTACTTGTTGACGGTGCGGCGTTCAGCAACCAGGGTGGACGGCACGATGCGGCGCGGCGGCAGAATGCTAAAGAAACGCTGCCGACAAGGATCGCAGCGGTAGGCCGGGACTCCGAAGAACCGTTTAACGAGCATGAGAGCGCCGTCGTCCACGCGATTCCGCGGCAGCCGCTGGAGATCGAAATTCCCACACCGAGGGCAATGAGCGAATCGCAGGAAGGGCCAAGCTACGCGTCCGGCGTAAAATCGTTTGTCGCACGTGTGGCAGCGCCATGGGCGCAGGGCCGCGGCCGTCGCAATCCAATCGGAAATCCCGCTGCGGCGCGAGCGGAAGCAATCGGCGCTACGGCATTGGGGACAAATCATTGCTGAGGTGATTCTCCTTGAAAAGTGGCGGAAGGATATCCAAAACCACACTGCCGTTCAAGCGCCGGCGCGAGGTCCCAATGTATCAAGACTTAAGATAAGATAGCGATGAGGAGAGTGGATGCCTTCATACACGGACGCCCACGCCGCTGCCGGCATTGACGCGCGGCTTCCGGCGCTTGAAACGTGGCCCAACAAATTTCCCGGATACGAGATCACCGTCCGCTTTCCAGAGTACACTTCCGTTTGCCCGAAGACGGGGCTGCCTGACTACGGCACGATTCTCATCCAATACACGCCTGATAAAAGTTGCCTGGAGCTCAAGGCGCTAAAGATGTATCTGCTTGCGTACCGAAATCTTGGCATCTTTTACGAGAACGCCGTGAACCGAATCTTGCGAGATATTGTCGCGGCGACTCATCCCGTGCAATGCCGTGTGACTGGAGAGTTCACGCCGCGCGGCGGACTCACGACAACCGTAGAGGCTCGCTGGACTCGGACGCGAGCTCGCGAGGTCCGGCGAACGCGCAATGGAACTAATGGCCGGCGCTCTAGATAGACTTCCCGGTCCTGGTTCGGAGATAATCGATCGAACGATGGCGCGGCGCGAGCCGCCGAGGAGGTTTGATGAGTCTGACGCCAAGCACTCCCACACCTGAGCCGCCGGTCGAACGTACCGGCCCGCCGCGCTGGGTGGGAGTTCTATTCGTCATTGCGTTCGTATTGGTCGGATGGCTGCTTTACGCGACGTACGCGAACAATCAAGCCCTCAAGCAATCTCAGGACACTTCCAACAAGAAACTGGACGCACTGGCGGCGGAACTCGATAAAACGAACGCGCGCTTCGCGGATGCGAAGGGCCAGCTGGAAGTGACCGAGCAGAAACTTGGGCTGACAGAGGACGAGCTGGCGCGCGCGAGAGCGCTAGCCCAAAGCGTGCGCAAACAACAACAGGCGAGCGATGAAACTCTCCGCAAAGCGCTGGGGCAGGCGCAGGCGGACAATGCGTCGAAATTCGGGCAGGTGAACACCCAGATCACGAACACCCAAAACGATCTCAGCGCCACGAAGGCGAGCTTGCAGGAAACGCAGAGCCGGCTGCAGAGCACCGTGGGGGACCTGGGCGTGCAGAGCGGACTGATCGCCAAGAATCACGACGAATTGGAAGCCCTCAAGGCCTTGGGCGAGCGCAATATCTATGAATTTACCCTGCACAAGGGCAAGCGTATGGAACACGTGGGACCGATTCAGATGGAATTGCGCAAGGTGGATACGAAGCATTACCGCTACACGGTGAACGTGCTCGCCGATGACAAGAACATCGAGAAAAAGAATCGCGACGTGGACGAGCCAGTGCAGTTTTACGTGAGCGGGGCGCGCGCGCCGTATGAAATCGTGGTCTTCAAGCTCGACAAGAACGAAGCACAGGGTTACCTGAGTACCCCCAAGACGGCCTCACAGGCTTCGCCGGCGGCGCCGGGCAAAACCAATTCGACTAACACACCCGGCAACTAAACAGAGTTGTCGGATTCCCAACCTCGTGTGCACATTCCAGCGCCGTACTTTGGGCGCCGTGCGATCCTAGAGACCTAATCCGGTCTGCCCTAAGGGAGACGGACCCCGAGATCGACACGGCATCCTGCCCAATTTCAGCTTCGTCGCGATGCCGTCCAGGAGAGTATCGTGAAAGCTGCGGAGAATGATATATTTCGCAGGGGTGTGGTCGTTGTCGCCGTATTAGCTGCGGCGCTTCTGGGCGCCGATTCGCTGCGCGCGCAGACTTCTGAGTTCGCGGCGCGGCTGCCATCGCGCACCATAGCCTACGTAGAGTGGCGCGGTGCCGGCGCGATCAGCGGCGCTGCCCGACAAAACCATGTCCTGGAACTTATGGCCGATCCGGCGATGGCGCCGCTGTGGCTGGGCATTGCTGCGAATATTCAGCAGCAGTCAAACAGGCCGCCGACGCTCAGCCTGCCGGACGTCCTGTCTCTGGTCCAAAACCCCGCCGCCGCCGGAATTATTGAGCTGCCGCGCGCCGAACTGAACGCCGATTCAGCTTCCGAGCCGCCCATAGGAATGTTTTTGGTTTACGACTCCACCGCGAAAACAGACATCATCCAAAAGTGGGAAGCCGCAACCGAAATGCGCGGGCCAAATCCTCCAATCATCACGCATTTCGAGTTCGGAGGAACATCGGTCGAAGAGCGCTCGTATGCCAAAAGTGCGACTTTCCTGGCGATGGCCGGGCACTGCTTTATCGTGTCCGACCGAAAACCGGTGGTCGAGGAACTTATCACGCGTTTCGGCGGGAGCATTGGTCCCAGCGATTCGCTGGCGCAGCAGCCGGAGTACGCGAGCGTACAGAGGTTCTTGGATTCGGATGCGGCGCTCGATTATTTCGGGCAAGTTCCGAACCTCAAGGAATGGATTTCGGTGGGGACAAAGGCAAAGAATCAGGCGACCGCTTTGAAATTCATCGATAGTATCCACCTGGAAAAAGTACACGCACTCGGAGGATCGGTGAGCTTCGCGGGACAAGCGATGCACATCCGCGGTGCCATCCTTGGGAACACCGCGCCAGCCGGCCTGTTCGATTTCGCGGGAGCGAGCGATACATCGTTTCAGACGGTGGCGATCGCCAACGGCGCGCCGGCATTCAGCGTGTCACGATTTGATTTTGTTGCGTTCTATCGGTTGATCATGGGAGCGGCGGCCGCTGCTACGCCCCAACAGCAGGCCGGCGGCCTGCAAACCGCTCAAAGTGCGGTCCAGGCTTTTCTAGGAATGTCCGTCCCGGATACGCTCAATCTTTTCACGGGTGAGCTGGCGACCGCTTCATCGTTTTCAGACGACGGTACTCAGCAGCGTGTATTCGCCGCAACGATTCAGAAACCGGATGCGGTGCTGCACGTCCTGCGCGCGGTGCTGGGGCCGATGACTTTGGCGGAAGAGTCCTGGGGTAGCGCAACGATGCTGGATATCGCGTATCCTTACCGAGACCCAGCATCGGGTTTACAGCGCCGAAAGTTGTATTACGTTGCCGTGACCCCGCAAATGCTGCTGGTCGCTCCGCGAAAGGCGATGCTTCGCGACACGCTCCAAAGCGTCTCGGATTCGCGGACGGCGCCTCCGGCCGCGAATGGCGTCTTCGCTGATCCGGAATACACGAAGATGCGGGCTCTTCTGCCAAAGAAGCTCTCTGGGCTCGGGGCGGACGACGTATCGTTGATGCCTTGGGAAGCGATCTGGATGAATTTCGAGCAACAGATCGAACAATCACCGAAACAATCTGCACATCCATCGCCCGATCTTAGCTGGATGAAGCTGGTCAATCCCGGCGTGATTCCGCGGCATCTGCACATAGCGTTGAGCGGATGGTGGAAGGACGCGAACGGCGTGTACTTTGATTCTTACCTGCAGTAGATCGGGCAAACTTCTCTCCGCGCTTCTCAATGTAGCGCTCGCGTCTGGGCTGGGTGCGGCCGTGCCGGCGAACTCGCGCGCGCAGTCTGCATCGCCTCCGCCGGTAAGCGCGCAACCGCTCGGCGCGAGCACGGATCTGGTGCGCCTCGAGGTAAGCGTCCTCGAAAAGCGCGGTGATTTTGTGGGCGGCTTGGCGAAAGGCCAATTTCGCGTGCTGGACAATGGCGTCCCGCAACCTATCGTGTTTTTCGCTCCTATCGAGGCGCCTGCGCGTGTCCTGGTGGTGATCGAGACCAGCCCCGCCGTTTACCTGATCCACGATGAGCACCTCTCGGCCGCCTATGCGCTCCTGCAAGACCTCGATCCGGCGGACCAGGTGGCTCTTGTAACCTATAGCGACCGGCCGTATGAGACACTGGGACTCACGACAGACAAATCTGCGCTTCTTGGTGCGCTGAACTCGCTGCAATACACAATGGGAATGGGCACATTGAATTTCTACGATTCACTCGCGACGGTGGTGGATCATTTCGGGCGGGGAGCGGGTAAATCTGCTGTAGTGCTTCTCACTACCGGTATCGATTCGTCGCCGGTTTCGCGTTGGGAGCCGCTCGTGCGGAAGCTTCAAGGCACGGATCTGGTAATTTTCCCGATAGCTTTGGGTGGTGTGCTGCGTGATGACGCAACTCCCGGCGCTGCGCGAAACAAACGCTCAAAGGGAGCACACACAGACGATTCCCCTCCGCCGGATTCTCTGGGGCAACTGACGGGATTCGCGCGGGCGAATCGCGCATTAAATCTGTTGGCGCAGATCACCGGCGGGCGCGCCTACTTTCCACAATCGAATGGAGATTTCTTGCCGATTTATCGCGAGATCGCTTCCGCGCTGCGGCATCAGTACGTGCTCGGGATCGCGCCGGCAAACGATGGCCAATTTCACTCGTTGGAGGTTCAGGTTTCGCGCGACGACGCCAATGCCCCAACGATACGGTCGAAGAAGTCACCGTATCGGATTTTCGCGCGCGAAGGGTACATCGCGCCGGGCAAGTGAAACTTGGCCGCCGGAGTTGGTCGTCGGGCGGCATGCGATTGCGAGTGACTTCGCCGTATAATCGCAGGCCATTGCACTAAATCGGAGAGCATTGCCAGTTTGAAACGATTATCCATCTCCTTTCTGATGCTGTGTCTTTGCTGCGCGCCTCACTCGACCACATTGGCCCAGTCGCGCGGCGCGGCCGTGCGCCAAGCGGCGGTGATAGCGCGGTTTCAAAATGGCGGGAATGCCGTGGAAATCGCCGCGGACTTCATCGACCACCTCCTCTTTGTGCCGGTGCGCGTGAACCAGGGTCAGCCCTCGCTGTTCGAGCTGGACACCACGGCGAGCGCTTCGTCAATCGATCCAGCCCGTGCGGCGGAGCTTGGACTGACGCGCCTGAGCTCAGCGCAGATGAACTTGAGCGGGCTAGACATTTCATTTGCGCAACTCGCGTCAGTGCCACAAGCCGAATTTGGCGCCCGGTTTGGACGACCCTATCAAGGCACGCTGGGGAACGATTTTCTCTCTGCCGTGGTGGCGCGCATCGATTACGCGCGACAGACGATGCAGCTGTACGATCCAACGGCTTACAAATACGCGGGCCACGGGAAAAGCCTGCGCGTCACGTTCGTCGACGGGCTTCCTGTGGTGAAAGCGAAAGCCATTGTCGAGGGCCAGTCTATCGACGCTGATTTTATCGTGAATACGGCGCTTGCTGCGCCAGTCCTGATTTTTGATCATTACGCCGGTGCACGCCGGATTTCGCTGCGGAAATCGATTTCCGCAGCCAGCATGCCGCTCCTGCAGGCCGAGAATGATGCGCTCGGGCGGCTGGACCGGTTCCAGCTCGGACCGTACTCGGTTGAGGCCAGCCTGGTCGTGTTTTCAAAACAGGCGCCTCCCGCAGCAAGCGACTCCAAGCTAGCGGGAGAAATCGGGGCGGAAATGCTCCGACGATTCGGCGTTGTAATCGATTACTCGCGGCAGCAAATTCTTCTTGATCCAAATAGCGAATTCAACAGCGAGGATTTCGAGGACATGAGCGGGCTCACTGTGGTCGCCGGCGGTGCAAACCTGAAGCAATTCATGATCACCGACGTGCGGCCGAGCACGCCCGGCGCAGAAGCTGGGCTGCGCAAAGGCGATGTGATCGAAGGAATCGATGGAGACCCCGCTGCCGAGCTATCTCTCCCCGATATTCACCGGCTGTTTCGTTTACTTGGTCCGCCTCATCCATTAGTAATTACGAGAAACGGAAAAACGTTTACCGTGAATCTGCGGATGCATCGGCTGCTATAGGCTAGCTTCGTATTCGCGCAAAGTAGCCGCCATCTTTTTTAGGCGGGCGTCGGCGCGGGCGAACACGCTTTTCGGCGTGAATTCTCCGGAAGCGTCGCGATGGCCAGCGGGGATTCCGGTGAGAATTTCTATGCCTTGCTCGATGCGCGACACGGGATAGACATAGAAAAGCCCCTTTGCCACGGCCTCGATCACCTCATCGTGGAGCATGAGGTCTTCGACGTTTTCAGCCGGGATCAGCACGCCCTGCTTTCCAGTCAGCCCTTTCATTTTGCAGACGTAATAGAAGCCTTCGATCTTTTGGTTCACGCCGCCAATCGGCTGAATGTCGCCTTGTTGATTCACGGAACCAGTGACCGCGAATTCCTGACGAACGGGGACTTCGGCAAGCGCCGAAATCAGCGAGTATATCTCCGTCGAGCTGGCGCTATCGCCATCTACTCCTGAATACGATTGTTCGAAGCAGATGCTCGCCGAAAGCGAAAGCGGTTTATCCTGCGCAAACATGCGGCGCAAATAACCGCTGATTATGTGGATTCCTTTATCGTGGAAGCGGCCGCTGAGGTTCGATTCCCGTTCGATATTGATGATTCCAGCTTTGCCGAGCGCCACCGAGGAGGTGATCCGGACGGGCTTTCCGAAGGCGTACCCGCCGATTTCCAGGACGCTCAGCCCATTGATCTGCCCGACCCGCTCACCTGTTGTGTCGATGAAAATCAGGTTCTGCTCGACCATCTCGCGGATTTTGGTTTCTGCTAGATTGTGGCGCTCGATCTTGGCCTCGAGCGCCCGGCGAACATGGCACGAGTTGACCACTTCGCCGTCCTCCAATCGGGCTTCGTAGCACGCCTCACGGGCCAGATCGGCAAGATCAAAGAACCGCGTGGTGATTTTTCCCCGGCGGCCCGCTTGACGCACACCATGTTCGAGGATGGCAGCCATGGCGGTGCGATCGAACGGCAGCAGCTTCTCGTCATCGGCGAGCTTTCTCAGCCGCCCCGCGTAGTAGCGGACTACGTCTTCGCTCCACTTCATTTCCTCATCGAATTCCACGCGCACTTTGAAAATTTTTCGAAAATCGTCTTCGTGATCGTACAGAAGCTCGTAGAGTTCACGATCCCCGATGAGCACGATTTTTACGTGCACGTCAATCGGCGCTGGCTTCAGGGCCGCGGCGCTGAATGGGAAAAACGGGTCTACCGGCTGGATCTCGAGCTTCCCGTGGTTCAGTGTGCGTTTTAGCGTGCGCCAGACTCCAGCTTCCGTGAGTGTGTCAAGAGCGTACATGACCAGGAATCCGCCATCCGCGCGCAGAAGCGAACCACCGCGAAGATCCATGAAGTCGGAGTTCCAGCCGCCCCGCGCATCGTAGCTGCGATGAACGGTGCCGAAGAGGTTCGCATATGTTGGAATGGTCTCGAAAATCACCGGCGACTTGTCATGCTCATTGTGAGCGAGTATCACGTTCACGCAATAAACACGGAATGGATCGCGCTCGGGACGCTCCGGCTTGAGAGTTCCACCGCCTTCCGAGGGAGGTTCGTTATCTTCGCCCTCGCGTTCCTTGAACGGATCGAGGTTATCGAGGACGTGATGCCGAACCTCTTCGAGATAGTCGGCCACCTGGGTACTTGGATATTTTTCTTTTAGCTCCTCGATCACTCCGTCCACCAATACAGACGCGGCCTCCTGCTCCAAGTAGCTCATTTCGCTGGCAAGCTCACGTGAGAGCGAAAGCGTGCGGCGATAAACCACGGTGAATTCTTGACGGAACTGGTCGTATTTGCGTTCGAGTTCCTCGGCGGCGGCATTTTCGATTTTGCCGTCCTGCACCATTTTCGGAATTTCCTCGATCGGCACCATCTGGCCGTCAAGCACGGGGAAGATTTCGGGCAACGCGACGGCGCCCACTTGCATGCGTCCGAGCGCGAACTGTTCTCGCGCGATGCGGCGCGTGAAGTCGTCCATCAGCTCCTTCTCGCGCAGGGTGAAGCGCTCCACGATCCGCGCTTTTTGCCGCTGGAATGGCTCGCCTTCGAATACCTGCGGAATGCGGCGGCGCAGGAAGTCGATCCCGGACTCCATCTCCTTTTTGAAGGCGTTCGCCTGGCCGCGCGGCAGCGTCAGCAGGTGCGGGCAGTCGGTGCTCTTAAAATTGTTCACGTAGCAGCGGTCGGGGGCGAGCTCCGTCTGCGCGTGGAGCTCTTCGATCATTCGCACGATCATGCCGCCGCGGCTGGTGCCGGTCAGCCCGCAGACAAAAAGGTTATATCCTGACGCGTTGAGTTCCACTCCCATGCGCAGCGCTTTCAACGCGCGCTGCTGGCCCATATCGTGCGAGATCGGTTCAACAGATGCGGTCGTATCGAACGGAATAGACGCGGGATCGCAGCGCCACCGCAGCTTCTCGGGAGGCAGGCTGCCGTTGTTCAGGTTGGAATTGTTCGACATCCTTTTGGTCCGGGATTTCCGAGGCGCTACTCTAGCACGGCCCCCGTCGCATCTGCACCCGGCGGAGGGATCGTGTGCCCAGGGCGTCCACGGCGAGGACCGTAGAGGTCCAGAAGGTCGACTGCGAGCCCGACGACGATTGGGCCGAGTACGATTCCCAGCGCCCCAAACACGCTGATTCCGCCCAGCACTCCAACAAAGACCAGCAGTTCTCCCACGTGTGCCCTCCCGCTAATCACCCAGGGCCGCACGATATAATCCACGAACACTACAATTGCCGTGCATACCAGCGCGAGAGCAATCCCTTTGCCCGCATGGCCGCTCACGGCCAATCCGATCGCGGCAGGAGCCCAGATCAAGGCCGAACCCACGACCGGAATAAGCGAAAAAAAACCCATCACCACTCCCCAAAACAGTGAAGCGTGAATTCCGACCGCCAGAAACGCCAGGCCCAGCAGCGTCCCGTGGGCGGCGGCCGCGAGAAAGCTGGCCAAGACGGTGGCGAAAATAACATCGCGCAGGTCGTCGAGGATGCGTTCGCGCTCGAAAGACCGCAGGGGCATCAGTCGGCGAATCTGTATAACGAACGATTGTCCCTCGCGAAACATGTAAAACATTGCAAAGACGGTGATTACCAGGTCGAATAGAAACTCGGCCGTGTGCCGTACCGCGGTTCCCAAACGTAATGCGAGGTATTGAGCGGCTTGGTCCCCGTAGCGGTGTAGTTCCGCGGTGACCTGGGCGGAATTTAGCTCAGGGAAACGATGCTGTAAGTGCGTCCAAATC
>JAGWRH010000236.1 GCA_028876695.1 Acidobacteriota bacterium
CGTTGCTGACGTCCTTTCGACAGACGCCGTGAAAGTCCACCCAGGCGACCCGGTGCTACTCACGGGCTGGGGCGGAGACCACCCGATCCGCGCGCGCGTACGGCTCGTGGAGCCGTCTGGTTTCACGAAAGTATCGGCGCTCGGTGTAGAGGAACAGCGCGTGAACGTGATTTCCGACTTCGTCGATTCACCCGGGCCGCTCGGCGACGGCTACCGCGTGGAGGCACACATCGTTGTTTGGTCCAGCCCAGACGTGCTTAAAGTGCCCATCAGCGCGCTGTTCCGACGCGGGCAACTCTGGAGCACGTTCGTTGTCGCCGGCGGCAGAGCGGTGGTCCGCGATGTCGAAGTTGGCCATCGCAACGACACGGAAGCGGAAATTCTCAGCGGTTTGAGCCAAGGAATACGCGTCATTCTTCATCCGTCGAATAACATTGCGGGCGGGATGCGAGTGCGCGCCGCGCCTTAGAACTGTTCACGTCTCCAAGCCAGCGGCTCGGCTGTGGTGCAGGTTAGTGCCCGCTGAATGGCGAGCCCGGCATGGGCTCGTTGGCCCCGACCGCGAACGTATATAGTCGGCTTTTGCCAGTGCGCCCGCACAGCACCGACACGTACTGCTTTCCGTCGATTGAGTACGTAATCGGATTGCCGAATCCCGGCGTGAGCTTAACCTTCCACAGCGTCTTGCCGTCTGCGGCATCGAGAGCCTCAAATTCGCCCACGTCCGAGGCCGCGAAGACCAGCCCGCCCGCGGTGCTTAGCGTTCCGCCGCCGCCCATGTCGCTCAACAGCCAGCGCTGCTTTTCGGTGACGGGGTCCCAGGCGATCAGGAACGGCGTCATGCGGGCCGGGGCGGGAGTTTCGCCTGCCGTTCCGGCCGGTGGCGGCGCGGAGGGCCGGCGAAAGATGATGGCGAAATCGTACTCGCCGAGCTTGTACTTATAATTCGGATCAGCGATGAAATTGAACGGGCTGTCGTTCATTCCCGGTACATAGACCAGCCCGGTGCCGGGATTAAACGACATCCCCTGCCAAACGTGTCCGCCTCCCGGTCCCGGCCACACCATGGCGGGTTTGTCGTCGTAGTAGGCATTCGGATCGATGTCGGGCCGCCCGGTCTTGGGATCGAGTCCCTTGGCCCAGGTGACGTGCTCGAGCGGCGCGCCGGAAATGAATTTGCCGTTGGTGCGATCGACCACGTAGAAAAACCCGTTCTTGGGCGACTGCATGGCCACATGGCGGATTTTGCCATCGATGTTCAAATCGGCGAGCATGATGTCCGCCGTCGCGTCGTAATCCCACACGTCGCCTGGAGTCTCCTGGAAATACCAGGCGAATTTACCGGTATCCGCGTGCAGCGCGACGATCGAACAGATGAACAAATTGTCGCCACCTTTTGGACTGCGGTATTTGCGCACCCAAGGGCCGCCTTGTCCGGTGCCGATGTAAATCAAGTTCAGCTTGGGATCGTAGGAGATCGCGTTCCACGGGTTGCCGCCTCCAATGGTTCCGTCCCAATCCGGAGTCCACGTCTTGGCGGCTAATTTCATCGCCTTGTCATCGTTATTCGAGTTCAGCGGAAATCGTGGGACGGTGTAGAACCTCCAGACTTGCTTTCCGGTCTCGGCGTTGTAGGCCGTCACATAGCCGCGAACGTTGTATTCTCCGCCGCCGTTGCCGATCACCACGTTGCCGCGAATCACGCGCGGCGCGCCGGTGATGCTGTAGTCGGAATTCTTGTCGGCCGTCGCTACGTCCCAGACGACCTTGCCAGATGCGGCGTCCAGGGCTACGAGCCGCGAGTCCAGCGTTCCGATGTACACCTTGCCGTCGTAGACTGCCACGCCGCGGTTCCCAGGGCCGCAGCACAGGCTCGGGCCGGTCCGCACGCGATTAGGGTTGTCGGCGGAGCGCGGCGGATAATTCATGTGCCCGATTTTCGGATCCCAGCTCCACTTCAATTTTCCCGTGCGCGCATCGACCGCATAGAGCAGATCCCACGCCGTGGTGACGTACATCGTCTCATTGGCGACAACGGGATTGGCCTCTTCGGTTCCCGGATCGGAATCGGACTGGAAATACCAGGCAAGTCCCAGCTGGCTGGCATTGCTCGTATCGATCTGCTTCAGCGGACTATAGTGCGTGTCGCCATAATCGTGCCCGTACGTCAGCCATTCGCTGCCGTTCGCGGCGGCGTTATCAAGCGCGGCAGTATCGACCGGCTTGTTATCCTGTGCGCGCAGGGGCGAGCCCACGAGCGCAACTGCCAGAGCGGCGGCACATCCGATTGCAATCTTGAGCACGCGCATTTCAGTCCTCCAACCCGATACCCGGCCGGTAACTCTCGACCATGTCCGATTCTTTATCGGCGCGAAAATACCGTGGTCCGTGATGAATTGCAATGTCTTCTAGAGGATAGAGGTTGGAAGCTAGAGATTAAAGAGCAAGGATGCGTATAGAGGGGTATACCGCGACGCTCCGCGCTTTGTGGTTCCATCTCGCGACAGCGACACGCGAGGCCGGCGAAAAGGCGGAGCGCGCGGGGAAAATGGTCGAAAAATTTCGCATTCTTGAGGTTGCGCCTAGAATTCGAGGAACAATCAAGCCACTCACGCTGGCGTGATACGCCTGAATAATAGTGGCTCACGGATGCTCCTGACTTGTTTGCGATAGCGGTGTTAAAGGCGCCTATAATGCAGCTGTTGGAGTTGGTCCAGCGGCAGTCAAGAATAACGACGTCGTGAGGTATCGCCCGGGATACCGCGACCACGAGACATTTGACCTGGAGCCTTAGCTATGAAACCGTCCAGCACGCAAGTCGCCTCGGATTCGGCCGCGGAAATTCGCCGGCATTTGTTCTACGAGACCTCTCATTCACCGGCGCTCGCCGATCTGGTCGGCTACGAGCGCGCCAAGGAAATCATCGACTTCTGCTTTATCGCGAATCCGTACTACCCGACGGCGGAAATGCTCGCCGACCTGCAACGCAATCTGCCGAACCTGATCAAGTCGTATCCCTCAAGCAACCCGCTGCTCAGCCAGCAGAATCTCGCAGCCGTCCTGCACGTTGATCCGGAGCACCTGATCATCGGCAACGGAGCGACGGAATTGATCGCGCTGCTGAACGTCACGTTGATTGACCGGCTGGCGGTACCAATCCCCACGTTTGGGGAGTACATCGAAAAGATGAAGGACCTGCGCGACGCGGAGCTCTACTCGCTCGATCCGGAGCGCCGCTTTCAGATGGATTTGGATGAATATCTCGCGTGGATTCACCAGCGAAATTTGAAGGACCTGTTGATCATTAACCCGGGTAATCCGACAGGACAGTTTTTTTCGTTCGGCAAAATGGAAGATTTTCTGCGGCGGGCGAAAGATCTCGAGCTCATCATAGTGGACGAATCGTTTATCGATTTCGCGGGTGATCCGGTGCCCAGCCTGCTGCCAGTGGCCGAGCGGTATTCCAATTTGCTGATCGTCCGCAGCATGAGCAAGCATTGCGGCGTTCCCGGCCTGCGGCTTGGATATTGCTACAGCGCGAATCTTTACGTCCTCAACCGTTTGCGGCGTTTCATGCCGACCTGGAACTTGAACACGCTGGCGCAGTACTTTCTTTCGCTGCTGCCCGCCACGGACGCGGAATACCACGAAGGTCGGAAGCGCCTGATCGAAGATGTGCGTCACCTGTACCGTTCCCTGAAATCGATACAGCGCATCGACGTGTATCCCACGGGCGCGAATTTCGTGCTCTTCAAAATCCGCAACGGCATGACCGCCACTCAGCTGCAGGCGCGCCTGCTTTCGGAGCACGGCATGTACGTGCGCGATTGCTCGAACAAGCTGGGCATGGATGCGTACCACATTCGCGTTGCCTCACAGGGGCGCGAAAAAGACGCGCGACTGGTCGAAGCTCTCCGGGTCCTGACGGAATGAAGCGGCCGACGGTGCTCGTCACCACGCGCCGCACCACGCGCGGTATTCGTTACATCGATTATGTGGGCGAGCTTCACTTACGGCTCCTGCTTCGGCTGAAAATATCGCCGCTGATCCTTCCCGCCGTCGCCGGCGTGCTGCCGTTCGTGCCCGAATACACGGGGCGGATGGACGGGCTTCTTCTGGTGGAAGGCGAGGACATCGAGCCGAAGCGCTATTCCGCGCGAAAAGAAAATTTCCGCTATCTCGAAAAGACAGACCCGCTGAAGGACGAGATTGAATTGCGCTTGCTTCGCCACGCGCTGCGGCGTGAACTGCCGGTTCTCGGAATATGCCGCGGGTCGCAGCTTCTGAACGTTGCTTGCGGCGGCTCGCTATTTGGCGACGTGAGAAAAGAGAAGCGCTCGCGGCTGCGCCATATCCATCCGAGCCGGTACGACGCCTATCGCCATCCGATCGAGGTCATTCCCGGCACGCCGCTGGCAGATTGGTACGGACGCAAAAATATTCGCGTCAATAGTTATCACCACCAGGGGATACGCCGCCTGGCCCGGCGCTTCCGTCCCATGGCCCAAGCGCCGGATGGACTGGTGGAGGCGTACTTCGATCCGCGCGCGAATTTTCTCGTTGGCTTGCAGTTTCACCCGGAGCGGATGCTGCCTGAACATCGTGGGAACATGCGAGTGTGGGAGGCGTTCGCCGCAGCTGTTCACAAACGCGCCAGAAGGTAGTATATTGCCTGAATCAACGAGTGCTGCGAAGTACGGATTTCGTCGAGCACTTCGAAAAATCTAAAGTTCTTTCGGCGTGCGATGAACTTTCGATCTGCTTTCGCGCTGACCGCCGCACTTGCCCTTAGCGGGCTAGTCGCCGGCGCGAAGAGCGCCAATGCGGGTCGGCAGCAAGCGATCCCTCCTGGCTCTACTCCCAAATCGAGCGCCGTCGCCCGAACGACCGGTCCGACGGGCCAAATCACTGCCGGAACGCAATTGCTCCTGGTCCGCGACGTGGACGGAGAATTTGCCAAAGCGGTGCGCGCCATTCCCGCCGGACGGAAGGGGTTTAGGGTCGAGAAGGCCAACAATCCGCAGGACTTAAGCGATGCGTTGCGCCTCTACGGCACGGTGGCCAACCCCGGAGATACGGTGCAGATTACGCGGCTCGATTTCGACGCCCATGCGATACGCGTGGAGATCAATGGCGGTGGCCGCAAGCATTTCAACTGGCGGCAGCACCTGCAGGTTGGGGTGGGCAATCTGAACACGCCGCCTCCCAGTTCCGATCCGCAGCAGCCGACCGGCGGAGTACTGGTAGTCGATTTCGGGCAGCAGAATGTGCCCAATCTGAGTTCCGATCAGCTGAAGGCCGATCTCGCGCCGTTCTTGGATTTTTCCGAGCACTCGGCGTCCGTGAACTGGGTCGATACACTGCCGCCGCAATTCCAGCAGGGGATTAAGGATCACCACGCCATCGTCGGGATGGACCACGACATGGTTATCGCCGCCCTGGGGCTGCCGGATAAGAAAATTCGCGAGTGGGACGAAGAGGGGCACGAGACGGAAGATTGGATCTACGGCTTGCCGCCCGCGCCATCAACGTTCGTTACGTTTATTGGCGAAAACGTCGTCCGCGTAAAGCAGTACGCGATGGAAGATGCCTCGGACAGGTAGCGGCTTGGCCGCAACACTCATTTAGATCACGGCTCTCCGACCAAGGCTCGTTGACTTTTCCCGCTGCGGATTTTAGCATCGGCTAGTTTGCGCAGCAGGTTGGCTTGATCTCGCGCACCAATCTCGCGTGGACCCATTCCCGCGGCAAATCTCCGGAGGACACATGGCAGTCAAGGTTGGCATCAACGGGTTTGGACGCATCGGCAGGAACATCTTTCGGGCTGCCATAGGCGATCCGGCAATCGAGATTGTCGGGGTTAACGACATCACCGATTCGAGAACGCTGGCGCATTTGCTGAAGTACGACTCCATACTCGGCAATCTTCCCAACAACGTGACGAATACCGAAGACTCAATCGCCGTCGATGGGAAATACTTCAAGGTGTTCAAGACCAAGGACCCTGCGGAAATTGATTGGGCCTCGGTGGGCGCGACCGTGATAGTGGAATCAACCGGGGTTTTTACCAAAGGCGCTGACGCACGGAAGCACATTCGCGGGCCGGTGAAGAAAGTGATGATCTCCGCGCCGGCGACCGATCCCGACCACACGATCGTGCTTGGCGTGAACGACAATACCTACGATTCCTCGAAGCATCACGTGGTCTCCAATGCTTCCTGCACCACGAACTGCCTTGCGCCGGTTGCCAAAGTGCTGCACGACTCCTTTGGAATCAGCGTAGGATCGATGACAACCATTCACTCGTACACCAATGATCAGAGGTTGCTCGATCTGCCTCACAAGGACCTGCGCCGCGCGCGTGCCGCCGCTCTTTCGATGATTCCCACTTCGACGGGCGCCGCGAAGGCGCTACATCTGGTGATTCCCGCGCTGAAAGGGAAGCTCGATGGCTACGCCGTGCGCGTTCCCACGCCGAACGTGAGCGTGGTGGATTTGACTGTCATCACCGAGAAACCTGCCACGGCCGAAAGCGTCAATGCCGCACTGAAGCGCGCCGCCGATGGGCCGATGAAGGGCATTCTTCAATATGAAAATCAGGAACTCGTGTCGGTGGACTTCCGCGGCAATCCCAGTTCGTCGATCGTCGATGCCGGATATACGCGCGTGGTGGGCAACAACTGCGTGAAAGTGCTGGCGTGGTACGACAACGAATGGGGCTATTCCTGCCGCTGCGTCGATCTGATCAAATTCATGGTCGCGAACGCCTGACGCGCGGGCCGCCAACCATGAATAAACTTTCCATTCGGGATCTGGCACTTTCCGGCAAGCGCGTGTTCATACGCGTTGATTTCAACGTGCCTCTCGAGAATGGAACAGTCTCGGACGACACGCGCATCCGCGAAACTCTTCCGACTCTGCGACTCGCCATCGAGCGCGGCGCCCGGCTGGTGCTCGCCTCGCATCTCGGACGGCCGAAGGGCAAAGTCGATCCAAAATACAGCCTCCAGCCCGTGGTGACGCGGCTGCGCGAATTCCTAGGCAGACAGGTTGATTTCGCGTCTGATTGCGTGGGACTGGATGCCGAGGCAAAAAGCAATCTCCTGAAGAACGGGGAAGTACTGTTACTTGAAAACGTGCGCTTTCATCCCGAGGAAGAAAAGAACGACGCGGACTTCTCGAAACGCCTGTCGATGCTTTGCGATCAGCTGTTCGTCTGCGATGCATTCGGGTCAGCGCATCGCGCGCACGCCTCCGTGGTGGGCATCGCGAAATACGTGAAGCAAGCGGCTGCTGGCCTGTTGATGGAGAAAGAGCTCGCATACCTGGGCAAAGCGATTTCCAATCCGGAGCGGCCGTTCGTGGCCGTGCTCGGCGGCGCGAAAGTGTCCGACAAAATCGAAGTGGTGCAAAACCTGATGAAGCTTGCCGACGCGATGCTCATCGGCGGGGCGATGGCTTACACGTTTCTGAAATCGCAAGGCAAGCCGGTGGGGAAGTCGCTTGTCGAAGACGACAAACTTGAACTTGCGAAGGGCTTGCTGGAACAGGCGCGCAGCCGCAATTTCCGCCTGCTGCTGCCGGTGGACCAAGTGATCGCGGAATCGCCCGAATCTACCGCCACCAAAACAGTCGATATCGCCGCTATGCCCGATGGCTGGATGGGACTCGACGTCGGTCCGAAAACCGTCGAGTTTTTTGGAAAAGAGATCGCTAAAGCGCGCACGATCGTGTGGAACGGGCCGTTGGGCATGTTCGAAAAACGGGCGTTCGCGAGCGGCACTCTGGGAATTGCGCGGTCTGTGGCCGCGGCGACGAAATCGGGAGCAACTTCGATCATCGGCGGCGGCGATTCCGTTGCGGCCGTAGAGCAGGCCGGCGTTGCGTATCAAATCTCCCACATTTCTACTGGCGGAGGGGCTTCGCTCGAGTTTTTGGCGGGAGAAATACTTCCCGGCGTCGAAGCGCTTACCGATAAACCAGGCAAGTAGCGAGAATCCGCGTGCGCCGACCGGTAATGGCAGGCAACTGGAAGATGTACAAGACGCGGGCCGAGACGCACGCGTTCTTTCGTGACTTTCTTCCGCTCGTCGCATCATGCCAGCACTGCGATATCGTGGTCGCACCGCCGTTCACCGCGATTTGCGCGGCCGTGGAAGCAGCGCGGGGGACAAACGTCGCCATCTCCGGCCAGGATCTGCACTGGGAGACGGAAGGGGCGTTCACGGGCGAAGTATCCGCCGGGATGCTCGCGGAATCCGGCTGCACGCACGTAATCGTAGGCCATTCGGAGCGGCGGCAGTATTTTGGAGAGACGGATGCGTCCGTTCATCGTAAGACGGAAGCGGCGCTCCGAGCGAATCTCACGCCGATTGTGTGCGTGGGCGAATCGCTGGCGGAGCGCGAAGCCAATCAGACGGAAACGGTGCTGAAGCGGCAATTCGAAGACGGTCTGGCGGCGTTGACCCCCTATGAATTCTCGCGTATTCTTGTTGCTTACGAGCCAGTCTGGGCGATCGGTACAGGTCGCACGGCGACGCCGGAAATCGCGACCGAAGCTCACCGGTTCCTTCGAGAATTAGCCGCCGCGCGATTTACGCACGAGCAGGCGTCCGCGCTCCGGATTCTCTACGGCGGCAGCGTGAAACCGGGCAACATCGAAGGATTAATGGCACAGGCGGAGATCGATGGTGCGCTCGTTGGCGGAGCGAGCCTCGATCCGAAATCGTTTGCCGCCATCGTAAATTACTAGAACGCGCGTGTTAATCGCGGCGGGACAAGGCAGGAAATAGAAATGCCACGCTGGGCAAAATGGGCAATCTCGATTCTAGCGGCCGTGGCGCTGGTCTCCATCGGCTGGCGCTTCATGACGCTGCTGGTAAGCATGCACGTCCTGGTCTGCTTCATCCTGGTGGTCGTGATTATGCTTCAGAGCGGGACAGCTGCCGATCTGGCGGGAGCTTTCGGCGGCGCCGGCAGCCAAACGGCTTTCGGTCCTCGCGGCGCGACAACTTTTCTGTCCCGCGCCACCACGTGGTGCGCCATCTTTTTCATGATGACTTCCATGGCTCTGGCGGTGAAACGCGCCGGTCCCAACGCGGCATCGATTGGGTCGATTCTCGAACAGACCACCGCTCCGGCGCCCGCGAAAACCGCGCCGGTTCA
>JAGWRH010000237.1 GCA_028876695.1 Acidobacteriota bacterium
ATTCCCGGAGTGAAGGTGCAATTTACCGCGCCCGTATCGCAAGGCTAGGAAGTTTTCCATGAGTATCGCTGAGCCATTCATACGCCGTCCGATCATGACCACGCTGGTCATGGCGTCGATCCTCATCTTCGGGGCGATCAGCTACCGTTCGCTGGCCGTGAGCGATTTGCCGCCGATCGATTACCCGACGATCGAGGTATCGGCGGGGTTGCCCGGCGCGAGTCCGGATACGATGGCGGCGGCGGTGGCCACGCCGCTCGAAAAGCAATTCTCGACCATCGCGGGAATCACGTCGATGACCTCGACGAGCCATCTGGGCAGCACGGATATCACGCTGCAATTCGATCTGAACCGCAACATCGATGCCGCGGCGCAGGACGTGCAGGCTGCCATTTCGCGGGTGGAGGGGCAGTTGCCGGCGAATATGCCCAGCCCACCGACGTTTGAAAAAACGAATCCCGCGGATCAGGCCATATTGTATCTGGCGCTGAGTTCGGCGACCGTCTCGCCGCAGGTGGTGGACGAGTACGCGGAGACGATGCTCGCCGAACGCATTTCCATGGTCGCGGGCGTGTCGCAGGTAAACGTCTTCGGCTCGCAGAAGTATGCGGTGCGCATTCAGCTCGATCCGCAGGCGCTGGCCGCGTGGAAAATCGGCATCAACGACGTGGCCGCGGCGGTTCAGAACCAGAACGTGAACCTTCCCACGGGCACGCTCTACGGGCCGCACAAGGCGTATACGGTACAGGCCTCCGGACAGCTTATGCGCGCGTCGGTTTACCGGCCGCTGATCGTGGCGTATCGCAATGGCGCGCCGATACGTTTGGACCAGATCGGCAACGTCGCGGACAGCGTTCAAAACGACAAGGTAGTGGGGTGGTACAACAACGAGGGCGCCGTCATTCTGGCGGTTCAACGCCAGCCGGGCACGAACACGGTTGACGTGGTTGACGGCGTGATGAAGATCCTGCCGCAGTTCCGGGCCATCGTTCCGCCTTCGATCCACCTGATCACCGTGTATGACCGGTCGCAAGGCATCCGCGAATCGGTGAACGACGTGAAGTTCACGCTGTTTCTGGCCATCTGCATGGTGGTGATGGTGATCTTCCTGTTCCTCCGCAATCTCTCGGCCACGGTGATCCCCAGCATCGCGCTGCCCATGTCGCTGGTAGGCACGTTCGCGGTGATGTACCTGCTGAACTACACGATCGACAATTTATCGATGATGGCGATGACGCTCTCGGTGGGTTTCGTGGTGGACGACGCGATCGTGATGCTCGAAAACATCGTGCGGCACATGGAAATGGGCGAATCGCCGCTGGACGCGGCGATCAAAGGCTCGCGCGAAATCGGCTTCACCATCGTCTCCATGACGCTGGCGTTGACCGCGGTGTTCATCCCGGTGTTCTTCATGAGCGGCATCATCGGCCGGCTGCTGCACGAGTTCGCGGTGGTGATCATGGTGGCGGTGCTGGTGTCCGGCTTCGTTTCGCTGACGCTAACGCCGATGCTGTGCAGCCGATTCTTGCGCGGCCAGCAGGAGTTGAAGCACGGCAGCTTGTACATGAGCCTGGAGAACTTTTTCGATTGGCTGCTGCGAAAATACGACGTTTCACTGCAATGGTCGTTACGACACCGCCTTTCGGTGTTGCTCTTCTCCGGCGCGATCCTGGTGGCGACGGTGTGGCAGTTCATGGTCATCCCCAAGGGCTTCTTGCCCGAGGTTGACCAATCGGTTCTGCAGGGCGCCACTCTGGCGGCTCAGGGCATTTCGTACGACTCGATGGTGGCGCACCAGAGGGCCGTCAACCGAATTCTGATCGCCGACCCGAACGTCAAGGGGTTCTTTTCCACGGTCGGGCTTACCGGCGGCGCGGGGAACTCCGGATTCGTGTTCATGCACCTGAAGGAGCCGAACGATCGGCCTACACGCCCAAGCCAGACCATGCTCGCGCTGGATAGGAAATATGGCGGCGTTCCGGTGTTGGGCGCGATCTTGCGCGAAGCCACGCCGTATTTCGCGTATCACCCGGATATCAATCAGGTGATGCAGGAAATGCGCGCGAAACTATCCGGAATTCCGGGGATTCAGATCTTCTTGCGCAACCCGCCGCCGATCCAAATCGGGGGGAACGTCACCAACAGCCCCTATCAGTTCACGCTACAAAGTCCCGACACTGAGCAGCTGTATCAAGTGGCCACGCAGTTCGAACGGAAAATGCAGGGGATTTCCAGCCTGCAGGACGTCACCAGCGACTTGCAAATCGCCAATCCGCAAGTGAACGTCAACATCGATCGGGATAAAGCTTCGGCGCTCGGTGTGACCGCCCAGCAAGTGGAGGACGCGCTCTATACCGCTTACGGGCAGCGCCAGGTGAGCACGATCTACGCGCCGAACGATGAATACCGCGTGATTATGGAGCTCGAAGATCAGTATCAGAAGGATCCCAACGCGCTCTCGATGCTCTACATCCATTCGAGCAATGGCTCGCTGGTTCCGCTGAGCGCGGTGGCCACGCTGACGACGAGCCTCGGCCCGCTGTCCGTCAATCACCTGGGGCAACTGCCTGCGGTGACGATATCGTTCAACTTGAAACCCGGCACGGCGATCGGCAACGCGGTCAAAAGTATCGAGGAGTTGGCCCGCAGCTCGCTTCCCGATTCGGTCTCGTACCAATTCCAGGGGACGGCGCAGGCGTTTCAATCGTCGCTGACCGGTCTGGGCATCCTGTTGCTGGTCGCCATTTTGGTGATCTACATCGTGCTGGGGATTTTGTACGAGAGCTTCATCCATCCGATCACCATTCTGTCCGGTTTGCCGTCAGCCGCGTTCGGGGCGCTCTTAACTCTGCAGATCTTCCACCTGAGCCTCGATTTGTATGGCTTTGTCGGGGTCATCATGCTGATCGGAATCGTGAAGAAGAACGCGATCATGATGGTGGACTTCGCCATTTCGCGGGAGCGCGAGGAGCACGTGCCCGCGGCGAAAGCGGCTTACGAAGGCAGCATGGTCCGCTTCCGGCCGATCATGATGACGACCATGGCGGCGCTATTCGGAACTCTGCCGATCGCCATCGGCTCCGGAGCGGGTTCTGACTCGCGCAGGCCGCTCGGCCTGGCGGTCTGCGGCGGACTCATTTTTTCGCAGTTGGTGACGCTCTACCTGACGCCCGTGTTTTACACCTACATGGATAGCTTCCAAAGCTGGCTTGAGCGCCGCTTCGGCCGCGTCGTGGGCTTTTCAAAGCCTCGGTTCGCGGACGAATCGGTTTCCGCAGACTGAATACCGCTCGCGGGCATTATCGCCGCAGCCACTGTCCTTCCGGCCGTAGCGAGCGCGAAAGTACAGCTGTCTCTTCGTACCATTGATTGTCCGGGGCCCCGCCAAATAAGATCGCGGTGTAGTTAATCGACATCTTTTTCGTGCCGGGAATTTAAAATTTTCTTTCAGGGCTGTTCCGCGGGGATGTGACCAGTATGCCATTTGGGGAAGACCTTCCGAGAGATATACGAAACAGGCACAAACGCCGGGGGTTGCGGGTCAACTCTCGGGTTCCTCTAACGATTGAATGGAATGGGACGTCTGGACCGCTTCATTTCGAACCGGGATTTACACGCGTAGTGAACAGCTACGGATGCCTGCTGGTGAGCCCGCGGGAAATCGACATGCAGCAGCACCTGCGGCTTACGAATCTGGCTACGCGCGGGTACGCCGACGGCGTGGTCGTCTGGAAGGGGTCGCAGCGCCCGGACGGATGGGAAGTGGGAGTGGAACTCGTTGGGGCCGACCTGAACTTTTGGGGTGTTGAAATTTGAAAACTGAACACTCGGGTATTCCGCCGGTAGCGCGATACGCAAAACCGGGCGAGGTGGATGTGTCGCCGTCGACTACGAGGCCGGCGGCCAACGCCGGCGCTCAGCAGCCGGGGATTCGATCGGTTTCGGGCGACGACCGGCGGCGCGGCCAGCGCGTGCTGCTTCGCGTTCGCGCCCAAATCCACGTGGCGCTGGAGGGAAAAGCCACCACTTTCGACGTGCACACGCTCAACGTGAATCCCCACGGCGCGTTGGTGGTCATGAACAGGTTTCTCGCGTCCGGCACGCGGCTGGTGCTGGAAAACGTCAGCACGCGTGAAAAAGTCCCATGCCGGGTAGCGCGGCAGCCGCGCGAATCCGCCGAAGGATTTCAGGCTTCGATCGAATTCGATTCGCCTTCGCCGCGATTCTGGCGAATCGCGTTTCCCCCCACCGATTGGCGCCCCGAGGATTGAAACATCCTTTTGTTTTTCGCCGAGTTTCTCCCACCGCCACTGTTCCCGATTGAAGCCGCTTCTCGATACTTGCCGCGAGGCCGGGCCGCGAAAAAATCGTAAAAGTTCTCGACCCCAATCGCGACGACGCGATCATCCAACAACCGAGAGCCGTCCGGACGGACTGCGCGGCATTGCTGCCTGCGTGGATCAATTCGAAGCCGCTGCGCTTCCCGATTGGAGGAGTTGAGAATCCGGCGCGAGCCCGGCGAACCGCTATTGCGATCCGCGGCCGTGGACGGTGAAGGTTGTTTGCGCCGCGGCGGTATTGTCGAACCGGTCGGTCACTTGCACCCCGATGGTGTGCTCGCCGTCCGGCAGCCCGGGAATTTCAATGTAGTAGCTTTCCTTTTGCGCATCGGAGAGCTGGCCCGTGGGGAAAATCGTTTGCCAGGCACCGGCATCGATGCTGTATCCGGCGCTGGCGACCGGGCCGTAGGCGCTCACGGCGTCGAACGATGCGCGCGTATTGAGCAATCCCGATCCGGCGCGCAGATTCTCGATGCGCGGCGGAGTATTCGCCACCACCCAACGGTCGCTCACGCGCTCGGCCCACAACGCGTCGTTCGGCGGATTCGAGGACGAATCGGAAGCGCGAATTTTCAGATAATACGCGCCATCGGGCATGGATGACGTGTCCCAGGAATAATAGCTTTCCGTCAGTTTGTCTTTCAGGACGTGCCACGCCTGTTCGCGCTCGGCGCGATAGTAAATCGTATAAACCAGATCGTCGTCGTTCGCGTCGCTGGCGCTCCAGATCACGCTCTGCCAGCCTTTCTCCTTCAAACCCTGAAGCGGGATCTGCACTTTGGCCGATCCTGCCGCGCGCGCTTCCGCGTTCATCGGAGGCGCGGAAGGCGAGTTGCCTTGCGCGCTGGGCATGCGCACCTGCACGGGCATGGCGCCGGCTGATGGCGGCGAGGGAAATCCGGCGACGCGAATGCCGGGATCCTGAACGGCGATATCATCGATCAGCGGCGCGACGTTTTTCGGCAAGAACGCAACGCTCACCCAGGAAATATCAGGCGGGGGCTGCGCGCCGGCGTCCGGAAATACGATTTTCCACTGCGCGAACCGCGACGCAGGACAGCTGGTCTCTTCGCCCGCGGGGTTCTTATAAGGGCCGGACCACGGACTCCAGTTCTTGTCCGGATTCGAAGTATTGCCGCAGCGGAGGTACAACTCGACCCTGCCGTTATCCGCGTTTTCGCCCCACCAGGTGACACGGCCCCACTTGGAGAAAATGCTGGCGTCGAACGCATCGGATTCGAAACTGCCGCTGGGCTCGAGACCCGGTCCCATGGCAAAAATCTTTCCAGGATTCGCAGTGGCCACGAAAATCTTGCCGCCCGCGCCGGCCAGAACGCTGGTGACCTGTTCGGAGGCCGTTTTGGCGATGTCCGCATAGACTCCCTGGCCCTTCAGCTCGATCACCGAGCCATTGTCGCCCGTGCCCAGAAGCAGACGGCCAGCCGGAGAGAGAGCGAGCGAAAAGGCCAGATCGGTATTCGAGGTCCAGACGGTAGTTGGCGAACCATCGGGCGCTATCTTCACGACTTGCGTTCCGCCCGCAGGCACCGCCATCGGGTACGTGGGAATAATGCCGGCGCCCTGCGGCGGCGCCGCGGCGCCTTCTGAGAGCACGATGGTGGTTTGCGCGCTGGGCACGGGAGCCGGAGCGGGCGCCTGCGGAACGACGGTGGGAGCAATGGGAATAGCCATCACGCGGGATTTTTCGCCGATTGCCGCGGCATACAGGTTTCCGTCCGCGTCCAGCGTCATCGAAGTGACCTCTTGCTTGTCCATTTCGTAGATCACGAACGGCGATCCGGCGGTGGGCAGCGGCTCCGAAGATTTTCGCGCGATGGGAATGCGTACGATCAGCCCGTGGGGATCGGTTCCGACGAGCAAGTTGCCTTTGGAATCGAATGCCAGCGAGCGGGCATGGCTATCAGCGCTTTGATAGAAGAGCTGCCCTTTGCCATCGGGCGTCACCACGAAAATCTTCCCGCTGTCGCCGGTGCCGACAAAAAGGTCGCCGTTTGAATCGATGGCCAGCGCCCAAATGTATTTGGTCTTCGGTTCAAAGAAAACGCTTTTCGAGCCATCCGGAGCGACGCGATAAATCTTCCCGTCGGGCGACGTGGCAACGTAGAGATTATCCCTGGCGTCGAGCGCGATCGCCTGCGCGGCGAGTTCCGTGGATTGGAAAACCACCGTGGATTTTCCGGCATC
>JAGWRH010000238.1 GCA_028876695.1 Acidobacteriota bacterium
TGCAGCTCTTCGCGTTCGAGATAGTCAATGGAGCCCAGAATGGCGAGAGCGGCCGCGCCGATTACGATCACATGCACGAAGATGCTGAAGTGGTCGGTGCTGATCACGCGGCTGTAGGCGAAGCCTTGCTCCCGCGCGGCAACGTGTAGCGAAGCGAGCGCGACGAGAGTACCGGCGAAAGCCGTCCAGCCAAGCGCACGACGGCTCGAGGGCTTGATGAACGGATCGACGATCATGATGATGATGCCGAAAACGCAGAGCACAACTTCCGGCGCGATCCGGTGCAAATTAACGATTTGTTCCGCCACACCGATCAAGGCCGCGACCGCCTTTCTGTCATAGCCGCTGGCAACACCACCGCGTGCGGGGCGACCGCAGCAGGAACCGCGGGGCGCTTAAGCGCATTCTGCGGGCGCTGCAACTGATCGGCCATTTGCTGGAGCAAGGCATTGGTGGCCGGTTCCATGGGCCGCGTAAAGTAGGGAGAAGCGATGCCCATGAACAGAATCGCGACCGCAAGCGTGCCGAGGATAAAGCGCTCGCGCCCGGAAGCGTCCGGCAATGAGCGATTTTTATCGACGGTGACTTCGCCGAGCGCGACTCGCTGATAGGCCCACAGCAAATAGATCGCGGAAAGCACCGCACCGCTGGCAGCCCAACCGGCCCAAACGTGGTGCGAGGCGAATGTGCCGATCAGAATTAGAAATTCGCCGATGAAGCCGTTGAGTGGCGGCAGGGCCAGGGACGAGAGCGCAATAAAAAGAAACAGCGACATCAGCACGGGCATCGGAGTGGCGAGGCCGCCGAACTCGCTGATTTCGTGGGTGTGGCGGCGGTCGTAGAGCATGCCGACGACGAGGAACAGCGCGCCAGTGGAAACGCCGTGGTTGAGCATCTGGTAGATCGCGCCTTGGATAGCGACGGTATTGAACGCAAATATACCGAGCACCACGAAACCGAGGTGGCTCACGGAAGTGTAGGCGACGAGGCGCTTCAAATCGTGCTGCACGGTGGCGACAAGCGCGCCGTAGACGATGCCGATGATCGCCAGCACGCCGATCAAGGGAGCGAGCTTGTGCGACGCGAAAGGGAAGAGCGGCAGGCAGAAGCGCAGGATGCCGTACGTGCCAAGCTTCAGCATTACGCCGGCAAGGATCACGGAGCCGGCCGTGGGAGCGTCGGTGTGCGCGTCCGGGAGCCAGGTGTGCAACGGGAAAAGCGGCACTTTAATCGCGAATGCCAGGAAGAAAGCGCCAAAAAGCAGCAGTTCTTTGGTCGATGAAAGCGGCGCGCTATTGGCAAGGATGTTTTCGATAACCGGCAGATCGAATGTGCCGCTAAGGTGATACAGCCAGATGATGGCCACCAGCATGAGGATGGAGCCGAACATCGTATACAGGATGAATTTAACGGCGGCATAAATGCGGCGTTCGTGTCCCCAGATGCCGATCAGGAAGTACATGGGGATAAGCGTGAGTTCCCAGAAAACGAAGAAGAGGAACAGATCGAGCGAAACGAACACGCCGATCATCGCCGTTTCGATGACCAGCAGCGAGACGAAAAATCCTTTGACGTTGTGCTCGATCGATTTCCACGAGCAGAGAATCGCCAGCGGCGTCAGAAACGTGGTGAGGAGCACGAGAAACAGGCTGATGCCGTCCACGCCGAGGTGGTAGTGAATCGACGGGCCGATCCAATTGTAGAACTCCTGATACTGGAATCCCGGATCGGTGTAATCGAAGCCGCGCAGAAGGAGCAGCGACACCGCGAACTCGCCGAGCGAGGCGACAAACGCGATGCGGCGGATCCAGACGTGATCGTCCGAACGTAGGACCAGCAGCGCCGCCACGCTAAAGAGCGGGAGGAAGGTAATTACCGTCAGGAGATAAGACGCCTGTCCGTGCACGCTAACGCACCGCCATTCCGATGAATGCAAGCAAAAGCATGGTGAACCCTACTGCGCCGACGACCACCCAGGAGGCGTACGAGCGCGTGTTGCCGGATTGCAGTTCGCGGACCACGCTGCCCGATCCGCGCGCCGCCGTCGCCGTCCCGTTCACGGCTCCGTCGATGACGCCGGAATCGACGATTTGCCAAAGCACCTTTCGCGAAATCCACAGGAGCGGCCGGATGAACAGCGCGAGATAAATCTCGTCCACGAAATATTTGTTCAGCAGCAGCACGTAGACGCCGTGCAGCTTCCGCGCAAGCCCGTGCGGCACACGGGGATTCTTGATGTAGAACCACCAGGCTACCAGCAGACCGACGACCGCCAAAATCACCGGAATACCGACCACGGCGAGCAGCAACTGCATGCCCGCGCCCACGCTGGATGGGCCGGAGACTTCGGAGACCACATGCGTGGGCGCGTATTGCGTGAAAACGGGCTGGAGAAAGCGGTCGAAGTAGTCGATGCCTCCGGCCAATTCCGGTGCCGCAACCCATCCACCGAAGATGGAAAGGAACGCGAGGATGATCAACGGAACGGTCATTTTGGCAGGCGATTCGTGGACGTGCACGTGGTGCTCGTCGAATCGCGGCTTGCCGAAAAACGTGAGGAAGATCAGGCGGAACATGTAGAAGGAGGTAAGCCCGGCGGCGGCAACGCCCACGGCCCAGAGCCAAAGACTGGCGTGCGGGCCGGACTTTGCCGCGCCCAGGATTTCGTCCTTGCTGAAGAACCCGGCGAAGCCGGGGAAACCGGCGATCGCGAGCGTGGCGATCAGCATGGTCCAATAGGTGATGGGAATTTTCTTTCGCAGGCCGCCCATTTTGGTCATGTCCTGCTCTCCGCCGAGCGCGTGAATCACGCTGCCGGCGGCGAGGAAGAGCAAGCCTTTGAAGAACGCATGAGTCATCAGATGGAAAATCCCGGCTGCATAGGCTCCCACGCCGCAGCCGAGGAACATGTAGCCGAGTTGCGAAATGGTGGAATAGGCGAGGACTTTCTTGATGTCGGTTTGGGTGATCGCGATGGTGGCCGCAAAAAGAGCGGTAATCGTGCCGACGACGGCCACCAGGTACA
The DNA here is from genome assembly GCA_028876695.1 of Acidobacteriota bacterium. Lineage (GTDB taxonomy): Bacteria > Acidobacteriota > Terriglobia > Acidiferrales > UBA7541 > Palsa-295. The sequence continues at coordinate 3,026 of JAGWRH010000238.1, forward strand.
TGGCAATCGGCGCGCGGGAATAGACCGGGTTCATGCGCGCGACCATGTAAACGCCCGCCGTAACCATGGTGGCGGCGTGGATCAGCGCGCTGACGGGCGTGGGACCCTCCATCGCATCAGGGAGCCAGACGTAGAGCGGCAACTGCGCCGATTTGCCGATCGCGCCGATGAAGAGCAGCACGGCGATCCACGTGAATACGCCCGCGTGAGTCATCGTGTCCGGCTGCATGACGGCAGCCTTTTGAAACATGGTGCTATAGGTCAGAGAGCCGAAGGTCCAGAACGCCAGAAGAATGCCGACCATGAAGAAAAGGTCGCCGAGGCGCGTGGTGATGAACGCTTTTTTGCCGGCGTCGGCAGCGGATTTCTTGCGGAACCAGAAGCCGATGAGCAAATAGCTGCACAGGCCCACGCCCTCCCATCCGACGAAGAGGACCGCCAGGTTCGCGCCGAGGACCAGCGTGAGCATGAAGAACATGAACAGGTTCATGTAGGAGAAGAAGCGGTAATAGCCGCCTTCATGCCCCATATAGCCGACCGAGTAGATGTGGATCAGCAAGCCGACGCAGGAGACGGTAAGCAGCATGATGACGCTCAACTGATCGACCTGCAGGGCGAAATTGATGCGGAACGGGTGATCGGTCAGGTCGCCCGCGGTCATCCAGGTGTAATAGCTTTGAACCCAGGGAATGGCATTTTGCGGCAGATACCAGAACTCGCGTGCCAGTTCGCAGACGGCGGCAAACGCGAGCGCCACTGAGCCAACGGCCACGGAATTGACCCCGGCTTTGGAAAAGCGGCCGCCGAACAGGCCGTTGATGGCCGCGCCGAGAATCGGCAGCAGCAAAATGATCCAGATGTGATTGAGCATGAACATTAGAGTTTCAACAGGTTCACGCGCTCCACGTTCAGCGATTCGCGGTTTTGCGCCATCATGATGACGATCGCGAGCCCCACGGCCGCTTCCGCCGCCGCCACCACGATCACGAAGAAGACAAACACCATTCCGTCGAGCTGCTGGTGCGCGCGGGAAAAAGCGACGAAGGCGAGATTGACAGCGTTGAGCATCAGCTCGATGGACATGAAAACGGCGATCACGTTGCGCTTGAAAATAAAGGCGACAACGCCGAGCCCGAAGAGGATCCCACTGAGCACCAGATAATAGGAAACGGGAATGATCACTGGCTCTTCCTCGCCAAAACCAGCGCGCCCAGAATGGCGACCAAAATCAGGATCGACGTGGCTTCGAAGTTGAAAAGGTATTGGCGAAAAAGCTCGGCCGAAAGGTCGCGCGTGGAAGCGGCGACGGTCACGGTACCGGCGCCGGAAGCGACGACCGATCCAATGCGCGACTCGTAAAGCCAGCGCGCCACTTCGATCAACAGGAAAAATCCCAGCGGCACGCCAACGTATTTCGCCAACTTGCTGAAATCGGTGCGTTCCTCGACGCCGAAATTGAGCAGCATGATGACAAATACGAACAACACCATCACCGCGCCCGCGTACACGATGATCTGAACAGCGGAGATGAACTCCGCGCCCAACAGAAGATAGAGGATGGCCAGCGCAACCATCACCAGAATCAGCGAAAGCGCGCTGTGGATGGGTTCGCGCGCAAGAATCAGCAGGATCGCGCCCGCCACGGCGAGCACGGCGCAGGCAAAGAAGACGATCAGCGGCCCCATCATGCGTGCCTCGTGAACGCCGGGAAGACCAGCACCAGGGCGGTAATCACCAGATTCGCGAGCGACACGGGAAGCAGCAGCTTCCAGCCGAAGGACATCAGCTGATCGTAGCGGAAGCGGGGCAGCGTTCCTCGCACCCAGACGTAGAAGAAGAGGAATACCAGAACCTTCAGCGTGAACCAAAACGGCCCCTGCACGTAGGGAGCGGCCCAGGGCATCAGGCACAGGGCTCCGAGGCCGAGCGCGAGCACCGCGACGACGCCGAGCTGGAGTCGCGCGATGCCGCGCATGCGCGTGGCGGAGTCAATCGCGCAATAGATGCCGAGCGCGACGAGGCCGGCGCCGGGAAGATAAAGCTGCCAATGCCAACTCGCGGGGAACGGCGAGAGCCATCCGCCGAAAAACAAGATGGTGGCCAGGCAGGAGACGGTGATCATGTTGGCGTATTCAGCCATGAAAAACATCGCGAACTTGAAGCTGGAATACTCGGTGTGGAAACCGGCGACGAGCTCGGTTTCCGCTTCCGGCAAATCGAACGGCACGCGGTTGGTTTCGGCAATGGCGGCGGTCAAATAACAGGCGAAGCCTACGATTTGCGGGACGAAATGCCAGCGCGGGAAAAATCCCAGCCAGTAGCCGCTCTGGCCCTCGATGATGCCGTTGAAGTTGAGCGTGCCCGCGAGCAGCAGCACGCCGACGACGGAGATGGTCAGCGAAACTTCGTAGCTGATCATTTGCGCCGAGCTGCGGAGGCCGCCGAGCAGCGGGTATTTGCTGTTGGAGGACCAGCCGGCGAGCGCCACGCCGTACACGCCCATCGACGTGATGGCGAAAAGAAAGATCAGGCCAATGTCGATATTGGAGACGAGGAAGACCTGCTGTCCATTCAGAAAATGCACGGTGGGCGGGCCGAACGGAATCAGCGCGATAGCCGTAAGCGCGAGCGTGAGCGCCAGGAAGGGCGCGAGAAAATACACCAGCTTGTCGGAGGCCGGAGGCGTGAAATCTTCCTTGAAAAGAAATTTTAGGCCGTCTGCGAGCGGTTGAAGCAGCCCGTGGGCGCCGACGTAATACGGGCCCCAACGGGATTGGATACGGGCGACTACCTTGCGCTCAAACCAGGTGAGGTAGGCGAGAGCCGTCATCACAATGAACAGCAGAACGGCTATTTTGATTACCGATGCCACCAGGACTGAGTGCTGGGAGATGAACCCCACGGTTTCTCTTTTGCCTCGTTCGTAGAAATTAGCTTGGAGCAGTAGCCGCCAAGTGTACCACTGGTGAAAAGATAGTCCTCGGATGAAAAGACCGCGCCGGCCGGTGGCTCGTACGACGGTTGCGGAGCATTGCACGACGCGGAGGCCTGCTCCGCGCCGCCAGCCAGCAAATTCGCGACAGAAAGATCGTAGCCGGGCACATGCTGGCGGATTTCGTCGAAGGCCGCCTCCGGCGTGCGGAGGCGGATGGGCGTGCCCACGCCCAGCATGGCCAGTTGATGCGAAAGGATTCGCAGCAGGTCGAAATCACTGCGCGGGCCCTGCGGGTCGAGGGCGCGATGGGTCATCTGCACTTCGCCGGCGGTGTTCGTGAGCGTCCCTTCTTTTTCGTAGGTGGAAGCGGCGGGCAGAACGACATCGGCCTGCTGGGCGGTTTCGGTGAGGAACATGTCCTGCACGACCAGAAGTTCGAGACCAGCGATGCGTCCGGCGGCCGACGCTTTAAAGGTCTTTACTGGGTTCGCGCCGACGACGTACAGCGCTTTGAGCCGTCCCGCAACGGCAGCTTCCATCATTTCGCGAGCGGTCAGCCCGGGCTTTTCGGAGATATCGCCGCCCCAAAGTTTCGAATAGCGAGCGCGCTCGGCGGAATCGGAAAGCGGAGCGTAGCCAGGAAGGCGATCGGGCAGCAGCGCGAGATCGGAAGCGCCGCGCGAATTCGCATAATCGCCGAGAGCCATAAATTTCGTGTTGTCGCTGAAACGCGCGGCGAAGGAGACCAGGTCGCGAATCGCAGCGCCTTGAATCGACGCGCCGAAGATGACTACGACGTTCTTTTCGGAATCGAGCGCCGCTTTGAGGCGGACGAGCGATTCCGTGGTGCTGGAATCAAATTGGCCATCGCCGGTGGCGAGCCAGTGCAGAGCCTGCGCTTCCGCACCTTTCGGCACCTCGGCCACAATATTCGCCTGGCGGTGAATCTTGCTCGGGCGGCCGTTGAGTACGTACACCCGCGCTTGATGATGGCGCACGTTGGCGCGAATCTGCCAGGCGACCAGCGGATTTTGGTTATTGGGATCGTTGGCGATCAGAAAGACGGCGCCGGAGTTGTAAACATCGGACATGGTCGCGAGCGAATCGCGTGCCCTAAGGCCCAGTGCCGCCGCAAGGCCAACGTAATCGGCGGTGCGATGATGGTCGAGGTTGTTCGTGCCGAGCGTGACGCGCGCGAAGCGGTTCAGCAGGTAATTTTCTTCGTTCGTGGTGTGATTCGAACCGATCACGCCGATTGCGGAAGGTCCGTGAGTTTCGCGCACCTGTTTCAGGCGACGGCTGACTTCTTCGAGCGCATCTTCCCAGCTGGCGGGCTCGAGCGAGCCATTCCGGCGCACCAGAGGCTGGCGGATTCGGTCGGCGTGCGACGTGAAATCGAATGCAAAGCGGCCCTTGGCGCACGAAAATTCGCCGTTAATGCCCGAATGGTCGCGATTGTTGGCGCGCATGATCTCATTATTGCGGACGCTGAGCGTGGTTTTGCACCCGTTCGAGCAATGCGTGCAGGGATCGCCGAAGTAGTTCATTTCCCACGGCCGCGTCTGATATCGGTACGTGCCGCTGGTCAGCGCGCCCACCGGGCAGATATCGATGCACATGCCGCATTCCTCGCAGGCCAGTTCGCCCTGGCGGTTCGGCAAGATCAGGGAATGGACGCCGCGAACCCCCACGCCGAGGGCCTTCACGTCCATGCCTTCATCGCACACGCGCACGCAGCGATAGCACAGAATGCAGCGCGGCCTGTCGTAATAGACGAGGGGCGACCATTTTTCTTCGGGCAGGTGGAATTTTTCTTCGACGAACCGGGTTTTGTCCAAGCCGTAGCGGAAGGTCATGTCCTGCAACTCGCATTCGCCGCCCTTATCACACACCGGGCAATCGAGCGGATGATTCGAAAGCAGGAATTCGATCATGTCCTTGCGGGCTTTGTGGACCGTGGGAGTAGCCGTTTTGACGACCATGCCGTCCGTCGCCACGAGCGTGCAGGCCGTTTGGAGCTTGGGCATTTTTTCTACTTCTACCAGGCACATGCGGCAGGCAGCCTGCAGCGTGAGCCCAGGGTAGTAGCAGAAGGAAGGAATTTCGATTCCTTGCTGCTTCGCCGCGTCGATCACCAGCGTTCCGGCAGCGGTGGTCACCTGCCGGCCATCGATCATAAACGTAATGGATTTCTGGTCCGCCATTCGGATCCTAGTGCGCTCCTACGATAGCTTCAGCGGGAGCGTACGGGCACTTGCCCTGTAAATGTTCCTCAAACTCGTTGCGCCACTTCTTCACGATGCTGATCGTGGGCAGCGCCGCCGCGTCACCTAGCGCGCAGAAGGTGCGGCCCAGCATGTTCTTCGAAAGCTCGTCGATCATCGATATGTCGTCCGGCGAACCGGCGCCGTCGTGGAAACGATCGAGCATCTTGCGCAGCCACGCCGTACCTTCGCGGCAGGGGATGCACCAGCCGCAGGATTCGTGTGCGTAGAAATGCATGATGCGCCGGGCAAAATCGACCATGCAGGTGTCTTCGTCGAGCACAACGGTGCCGCCCGAGCCGAGCATCGAGCCGATCTTCGCCACCGAGTCGTAATCCATGGGCACGTCGATTTCGTCCGCCGAAAGGAGCGGGCATGAACTGCCGCCCGGGACAACGGCCTTCAATTTTTTTCCTCCGCGCACGCCGCCGGCAACTTCTTCGATCAGCCGCCGAAGCGGGAAGCCCAGAGGCAATTCGTAGATTCCGGGGCGATTGACGTGCCCGGAAATGGAATACAGGCGCGTTCCGCCGTTTCTGGGCGTACCGAGTGCGGCGTACGCGTCGCCGCCCATGCGAATCACGGCCGGGACGGTGCTGAGGGTTTCCGCGTTGTTGATCACCGTGGGGCAGCCGTACAGGCCGACTACGGCAGGGAACGGCGGTTTGATGCGCGGATAACCACGCTTGCCCTCGAGCGACTCCATCAGCGCCGATTCTTCGCCGCA